>NZ_JBWKIR010000009.1:120921-251699 GCF_056432605.1 Streptomyces sp. NPDC045022 | reverse complement strand
CCCCGCCCCACACCCCCCGCCCCCCCCCAAATGTAACCCCGTGGCGTGGGGGCGCCCCCCCGGGGGGGCGGGGCGGGGGGGGGGGGGGGGGGGGGGGGGGGGCCCCCCGCCCCCCCCCCGCCGCGGTTTCCGCCGTGGCAGACGGGGGATGGGCCCGCCCCGGCGAGGCAGGATGGGATCGGGGCCGTACCGGCCACGGCTGTTACATTCCTGGCCTGACGGTGGTGAACGGAAGGCGACGACTATGGCGGTCAACGATGGGCGGGGCCGGGGCGGTCGTCGGCCGACCCTGGAAGAGGTCGCTGTCCGGGCCGGCGTGGGCCGGGGCACCGTCTCCCGGGTGATCAACGGCTCGCCCCGGGTCAGCGACACCACCCGCGCCGCGGTCGAGGCCGCGGTCGCCGAACTCGGCTACGTCCCCAACACGGCCGCCCGTGCCCTCGCGGCCAACCGCACCGACGCGATCGCCCTCGTCGTCCCCGAGCCGGAGACGCGCTTCTTCGCCGAGCCGTACTTCTCGGACATGCTGCGCGGTGTGGGCGCCGAACTCTCGGACACCGAGATGCAGTTGCTGCTGATCTTCGCGGGCAGCGACCGCGAGCGGCAGCGCCTCGCGCAGTACCTGGCGGCCCACCGGGTCGACGGTGTCCTGCTGGTCTCGGTCCACGCCGACGACCCCTTGCCCGATCTCCTGGCCCAGCTGGAGATCCCGGCCGTGATCAGCGGCCCGCGCTCGGCCGCCGAGTCGCTCACCTCGGTCGACTCGGACAACTACGGCGGGGCCCGCTCGGCGGTGGAGCACCTGCTGAGCCGGGGCCGCCGGCGGATCGCGCACATCACCGGCCGGCCGGACGTCTACGGCGCCCAGCGCCGCGTCGACGGCTACCGCGACGCGCTGCGCGACGCGGGCCACACGGTGGACGAACTCCTCATCGAGCCGGGCGACTTCACCGAGGAGGGCGGCCGCCGCGCGATGACGGTCCTGCTGGAGCGCCACCCCGACCTGGACGCGGTCTTCGCCGGCTCGGACGTGATGGCGGCGGGCGCCCGGCAGGTGCTGCGCGAGCTGGGCCGCCGTATCCCCGACGACGTCGCCCTGGTCGGCTACGACGACTCGGCCATCGCCCGCCACATGGACCCGCCGCTGACCAGCGTCCGCCAGCCCATCGAGGAGATGGGCCGCGCCATGATCGACCTCCTCCTCACGGAGATCGCCGGCCGCCGCCCGGACGCGTCCCGGGGGCTCGAGCGGCAGCAGGCGGTACTGCCCACGGAACTGGTGCCGCGGGCGTCGTCGTGAACCGGGTGCGGCACGGGAGGACACAAACGAATCAGCCGGTGACCCGTCTTGCGACGGAGTCACCGGCTGATCACTCAGGGTGAGTGACGGGACTCGAACCCGCGGCATCCTGGACCACAACCAGGTGCTCTACCAGCTGAGCTACACCCACCATGACCGGCAGTTCGAGGAGTGCTTTCCCCGACCGGCCGAGAAGAAGTCTACAGGGTCCGAAGGGGTGCTCGCGCACAGGTTTTCGCGCGGCCTCCCGAGCGGACCCCGTGGCGGCTACCGCGTCGGCAGGACGTGCTTGGCGGCGATCGCCTTGGCGGTGTCGGAGTCCGGTCCGGGCTGCGGGACGAAGACGGCCTCGCGGTAGTAACGCAGCTCGGCGATCGACTCGCGGATGTCGGCGAGGGCGCGGTGGTTGCCGTTCTTCTCCGGGCTGTTGAAGTACGCCCTCGGGTACCAGCGGCGGGCCAGCTCCTTGATCGAGGAGACGTCGACGATCCGGTAGTGGAGGTAGTTCTCCAGGGTCGGCATGTCCCGCAGCAGGAAGCCGCGGTCGGTGCCGACGGAGTTGCCGCACAGCGGGGCCTTGCCGGGCTCCTTGACGTGCTCACGGACATACGCGAGGACCTGCTCCTCGGCGTCCCGCAGCGTCGTGCCGTTCGCCAGCTCGGCGAGCAGGCCGGACGCGGTGTGCATCTGGCGCACCACCTCCGGCATCGTCTCCAGCGCCTGCTCCGGCGGGCGGATGACGATGTCCACTCCCTCGCCGAGTACGTTCAGCTCGGAGTCGGTGACGAGGGCGGCCACCTCGATGAGAGCGTCGTCGGACAGCGAGAGGCCGGTCATCTCGCAGTCGATCCACACCATGCGATCGTTCATGTGTCTCACCTTACGGCGCGCCACCGGCAGCGGGACCGGGCGTGCGGTGACCTTGTCGGTGCGCATTCACGCGTATACACGAGGACAGCCCCGGGCTGCCCCGGGGCGTGCGTGGAGAAAGGGAGGTGGATTCGTCCTCCACCCCCCCTGTCCCCATGTCTCGATCAGCTGCCGCCCCGTGGTCCCGGGAGCAGGCTCACCGCGCCGGCGGTACGGCGGCTCTGCATCGGCACGCCGCTGTCCGGATGCAGCATGGCGGGCACGTGGCCCACCGGTCCGGGGCCGCCGGGCAGACCCGCCGGCGGACCCTGCTGGCCCTGGGACACCATGGCCTCCGGGTCGGTCTGCCTGTCGTTCTGCGGACGGCGGGCCCGGTAGGCCGCGCGGTAGGCCGCCGGGGACGAACCGAGCTGGCGGCGGAAGTGCCCGCGCAGCGCGACGGGGGAGCGGAAGCCGCACCGGCCCGCCACCTCGTCCACGGAGTAGTCCGACGTCTCCAGCAGCCGCTGCGCCTGCAGCACCCGCTGGGTGATCAGCCACTGCAACGGTGCGCTCCCGGTCAGCGAGCGGAACCGGCGGTCGAAGGTACGGCGGCTCATATAGGCGCGTGCCGCCAGGGTCTCCACGTCGAACTGCTCGTGGAGGTGTTCCAGCGCCCAGGCGACGACCTCGGCGAGCGGGTCGGCGCCGATCTCCTCGGGTAAAGACCTGTCGAGATAGCGCTCCTGACCTCCGCTGCGGCGTGGCGGGACCACCAGGCGCCGGGCGAGCGCGCCGGCCGCCTCGTTGCCGTGGTCGGTCCGCACGATGTGCAGACACAGGTCGATCCCCGCGGCCGTACCGGCCGACGTCAGCACATCGCCGTCGTCGACGAACAGCTCCCGTGGATCGACGTGCACCGACGGATAGCGCTTGGCCAGCGTCGGCGCGTACATCCAGTGGGTGGTCGCCGGTCGTCCGTCCAGCAGTCCGGCCGCCGCGAGCACGAACGCGCCCGTGCACAGCCCTACGATGCGGGCACCCTCCTCATGCGCTCGCCGCAGCGCGTCGAGCGCGTCCTCCGGTGGTGGCGACGTGATCGACCGCCAGGCCGGTACGACGACCGTCCCGGCGCGTGAGATCGCCTCCAGCCCATGTGGTGCGGTGAGTTCCAGGCCCCCTGTGGTCCGCAGCGGGCCTTCCTCGCCGGCGCACACCAGCAGCCGGTAGCGCGGCACCCCGGCGTCCTGGCGGTCGATTCCGAACACCGACAGCGGAATGGAACTCTCGAAGATGGGGCCGCCGCTGAACAGCAGCACCGCGACGATCTCCTTGCGGCGTCGCCCGGAGAGCTTCCGGGCCGCGGCTTCCGGCGTGGCAGTGGAGTCATGGCTCATACTGCTAAGCCCCCCTCGCTGGTCGCGGCTCCTCGGTTGTGTCGCTCCTGCACGTTTCCCCTCGGTCCTGCACGAGTCCCCCGCCGTAAGACAGTCAAGATCGAATCTACTGGCTACCGCGGTCTTACGGTGGCCAGTTCGACACGCCGGACATTGTCGACATGACAACTTGGCGTGAAGCATTCGATCACGAAGGGTTGCACTCGGGGACCGCGCAGGGAAGTACGCCTTGTCGCAGTGGCCAAACCGCGTAGGGTGCGCAGCCGTCCGTAGACCCTTTTCGTGCAGGTGGAACGGGGGTTGGGGGGTGGTACTGACCCCTCCTGGGCGATATCAAGAAGTTGGCTGAAAAGATGCGTCCGAGGGTGCGGAAACCGGTCAGTCGACCGGTGTCTTTCCCTGGGTGTGACGTCCACCTCTTTGCGTGCCGCAATCCTCGGCGCACCGCTCGGAGCGGCGCAGCAGCACCCGGCAGACGGCCGTGACGGCGGCCAGCCCCAGTGCGGTGCCCGCCGCGCCGGCCAGCGAGGTGCCGTACCAGAGCAGGACCACGGGGACGAGGACGCAGCTGAAGACCCCCCAGCGGATCACGTCGCTCACGGTGTCCGGTGCGGGGTGCGGGTCGGGGGTCGGTCGGGGTCCGGACATCTCGTACTCCCTGTGGCGGTGGTTCACCCCGGTACAACGCCCGTTCGACGGGACGGTCACCGGCCGCGCATCTGTGAATCCCGTGCAAACCGCCTGTACGGGGCAGCAACCATTGCGTTACGGGCGCCGCTCGTGCATGCTCCGGTGAACCCCTACGGACGTCGGGGGCCCGCTTACGCAGCGTGCGCGGGATCTGGGCTCAGGAGGCGTGCCGCCGTACCCTTGGGGGTATGGGGTTGGGAAGGTGTTTCCCGGACACAGCTCCGCCGCACACTTCCGCCGCACACTGTCGTCCCATCCATAAAAGGATCACAACGCCGAGACAGCCATGGCCGGTCACGAATTCTTCGAACCCGCGGACCGCAAGCGTCCGGTCGCCGATCCCACGGCGGCCGATCCCCTGGCGGCGGCGGATACACGCCCTTCCTGCGACCCTGCCTTCCGGCACGGAGTCGTCGTCGGCTTCGACGGCTCGACCTCCAGCGAGCGCGCCCTCGCCTACGCGATCGGCATGGCCCACCGCTCCCACTCCGGCCTGATCATCGTGCACGTCGCCAACCGGCTGCCCACCACCGTGTGGGCCGGCTGCGAGCCGCCCGTCTTCGTCGACGTCCCGGACCATCGCACCGAGGTCCTCGGGCTGGAGCTGGCGTGCGCGGACTATCTGGCCGAGGTGCCGTGGATCCTGGTCGAGCGGGGCGGGGACATCTGCCACGAACTCGAAGAGGTGGGGCGCGAGTACGAGGCCGACGCGATCGTCGTCGGCTCCACGCACGGCATCGTCGGCCGGATCTTCGGCTCCGTCGCCGGGCGGCTCGCCAAGCGGGCGCAGCGGCCCGTGATCGTCATTCCGTAACGCCTCACGCTCCGTCAACTCCCTTTGTGCAGCACGAAACTACTCGCGCGTAGAGGTGGTTTGTGCCCTTGTGAAGGGCATATACGGGTCACCGCACAACTGCACATGCACGAAGGGAGCCCGCCGTGGACAATGTCGTCTCCGCGGGAAGCGTGAGCACTACCGTGGCCGGCCGACTCGCCCTGGGGATCACCCTGTTGGCGTTCGGACTCGGCACGACCGGCGTGATCGACGGCGTGGGCACGTCGGACGCGGTGACCGTGGCCCACTACGTGGGCGGCGTCGCCCTCTTCCTCATCGGCCTGCTGGCGCTCCGTGACGGCGCCTTCGGCGTGGGGTACGTCGCTCTCGGCGCCCTGTGGTTCACCTGGGCCGTGTCGGATCACGGATCGGCCAACGCGGCCGGGCTGTTCCTGCTTCTGTTCGCCCTGGTGGCGATCACCTTGACCGTGGCCGGTGGGGACACCCTGGGGCAGGTGACGCACGGGCTGCTGTTCCTGGCGATGCTGGTGCTGGCCGTCGCGGCCTTCGCCGACAGTTCCGCTCTCGCGAAGGCCGGGGGATGGGTGGCCGTCGCTTCGGGGGCGGTGGCCTGGTACGCGGCGACGGCGGCGATGGCGCACTGGCCGACGGCCCTTCCAGGGCGTGCTGCGGGCCGGGGTGTGACGGCCGCCGGCTGATTCGAGCAGCACGGAAGGGACCCCCGCGTGATGGGTGGCACACGTGGGGGTCCGTTCTGTGGTCGCGCCCTTCCGGGGCGGTTATTCCACCGTCACCGACTTGGCGAGGTTCCGCGGCTTGTCGATGTCGCGGCCCAGGGCCTTGGCCGTGTGGTACGCCAGCAGCTGGAGCGGGATGCCCATCAGGATCGGGTCCAGTTCGTCCTCGTTCTTGGGGACGAGGATCGTCTGGTCGGCCTTCTCCTGGTGCTGGTGGGCCACGGCGAGGATCTTGCCCTCGCGGGCCTTGATCTCCTCCAGGGCCGCGCGGTTCTTCTCCAGCAGGTCGTCGTCGGGGACGATCGCGACCGTGGGGAGGGCGGGCTCGATGAGGGCCAGCGGGCCGTGCTTCAGTTCCGAGGCGGGGTAGGCCTCGGCGTGGATGTAGGAGACCTCCTTGAGCTTCAGGGAGGCCTCGCGGGCCACCGGGTAGCCCCGGACGCGGCCGATGAAGAGCATCGAGCGGGCGTCGGCGTAGCCCTCCGCCAGCTTCTTGATCTCCTCCTCCTGATCCAGGATCTCGGTGATCTGCTGCGGCAGCCTGCGCAGGCCCTCGATGATCCGCTTGCCGTCGCGGACGGAGAGGTCGCGGGTGCGGCCGAGGTGCAGGGCGAGCAGGGCGAAGGCGACCGTGGTGTTCGTGAAGCACTTCGTGGAGACCACGCAGACCTCGGGCCCCGCGTGCACGTAGACACCGCCGTCCGCCTCGCGGGCGATCGCCGAGCCGACCACGTTGACCACGCCGAGGACGCGGGCGCCCTTGCGCTTCAGCTCCTGGACGGCGGCGAGGACGTCGTACGTCTCACCGGACTGGGAGACGGCGACGTACAGGGTGTCGGGGTCCACGACCGCGTTGCGGTAGCGGAACTCGGAGGCCGGCTCGGCGTCGGCGGGGATGCGGGCCAGCTCCTCGATCATCTGGGCGCCGATCATGCCCGCGTGGTACGAGGTGCCGCAGCCGAGGATCTTCACGCGGCGGATCCGGCGCGCCTCACGGGCGTCCAGGTTCAGCCCGCCGAGGTGCACGGTGGAGAAACGGTCGTCGATGCGGCCGCGCAGCACACGGTCCACGGCGTCGGCCTGCTCGTGGATCTCCTTGTGCATGTAGGTGTCGTGGCCGCCCATGTCGTACGACGCCGCCTCCCACTCCACCGTGGTCGGCTCGGCCGAGGTGCGGGTGCCCTCGGTGGTGTAGGTGCGGAAGTCGTCGGCCTTGAGGGTGGCCATCTCACCGTCGTCCAGCGTCACTATCTGCCGGGTGTGGGCGACCAGGGCGGCGATGTCCGATGCGACGAACATCTCCTTCTCGCCGATGCCGAGGACCACCGGGGAGCCGTTGCGGGCCACCACGATGCGGTCGTTGAAGTCGGCGTGCATCACGGCGATGCCGTAGGTGCCCTCGACCACGCGCAGGGCCTGGCGGACCTTCTCCTCCAGGGTGTCCGCCTGGGACCGGGCGACGAGGTGGGTGAGGACCTCGGTGTCGGTCTCGGAGAGGAACTCCACGCCGTCCGCCTCCAGCTTGCGGCGCAGGTCGGCGGCGTTGTCGATGATGCCGTTGTGCACGACGGCGACCTTGTCGTCGGCCGACATGTGCGGGTGGGCGTTCACGTCGGACGGGGCGCCATGGGTGGCCCAGCGGGTGTGGGCGATGCCGGTGGTGCCCTTGAAGCGCGCCGGGACCCTGGCCTCCAGTTCGCGCACCCGGCCCTTGGCCTTCACCATCTTCAGGCCGGGCGTCTTCGGGGAGGTGACGACGATGCCCGCGGAGTCGTAGCCGCGGTACTCGAGCCGCTGCAGACCTTCCAGCAGGAGGGGCGCGACGTCACGCTTCCCGATGTATCCGACAATCCCGCACATATATAGAGGTATCCCTTGACTGTCGCTCGTCCGGTCCGGCTGGTTGTCAGCCGTAGACCATGCGGCGCAACTGCCTGAGCGTCAGCTCCGGCGGCGCCACCGCCCGGTATTTCAGGTCCGCCTCGATCCGTCCGAAGATCTCCGCGTTCACCAGGCCCTGGGCCTGCAGCTCGCGGTGGCGGCGACGGACGAACTCGTGGGTCGTCTCGTCGAAGTAGGCAAGCACGTCCTGGACCACCCGCAGCGCCTCGCCCCGGCTCAGGGGCGTGGATCGCGTCAGATGATCAAGCAGTTCGTCGTGCACCTGGTAGATCCTGGAGTACCGGACGCCGTTTCGCAAGAAACGTGCCCGATTTCGGGCAGATGCCTGTTGAAGCTCTTATGGTGCTCTGTTCGCAAGCTGTCCATCCTGTGTCCTGTGTCTCGTTGCCCGGACCCACGAGTTTCGGACGCCATGGACATTCCTCGTATGGGAGTACCCGAGAAGCTGGCCGAGCGCATGAGCATGGCCGAGCAACATGAGTACCTGCGCGCCAGGTTCTCGCGGCGCTCCATGATCAGAGGCGGCGCCGTCACCCTGGGCGCCGTCACGGGTGGCGCGTTCATGCCGGGCGCCACCGCCCAGGCGGCCGTGCCGGCACAGCGCACCGCCTCCGTGACCGAGTCGGTGGACGGCTCCCTGGTCGCCCCCTTCGGCCGCCACCTCGCCTTCGGCAACGACCCGCGCACCGAGGTCACCGTCTCCTGGCAGGTCCCGGTCGCGGTGAAGAAGCCCTTCATCCGCATCGGCGCCCGCCCCTGGGACCTCTCCCGCAAGATCGAGGCCGAGGTCCGCACCCTGCACACCCCGGCCGGTGTCGGCGCGAGCGGCGACCACACCCAGTACTACCTGCACGCCAAGCTCACCCACCTGCGCCCCGGCAGGACTTACTACTACGGGGTCGGCCACCAGGGCTTCGACCCGGCCCAGCCGCACCTGGCGGGCACGCTGGGCACGTTCACCACCGCTCCCGCCCACAAGGAGCCGTTCACCTTCACCGCGTTCGGCGACGAGGGCGTCAGCTACCACGGCCTGGCCAACAACGCCCTGATCCTCGGCCAGAATCCCGCCTTCCATCTGCACGCCGGCGACATCGCCTACGGCGACCCGTCCGGTGCGGGCAAGACCACCGACACCGGGTTCGACTCGCGCACCTGGGACCAGTTCCTGTACCAGACCGAGTCGGTCGCCAAGCAGGTCCCGTGGATGCCCGCGTACGGCAACCACGACATGGAGGCCTGGTACTCGCCCAACGGCTACGGCGGCGAGGAAGCCCGCTGGACGCTCCCGGACAACGGCCCCGACGCCAAGAACCTGCCGGGCGTCTACTCCTTCGCCTACGGCAACACCGCGGTCATCTCGCTCGACGCCAATGACATCTCCTTCGAGATCCCGGCGAACCTGGGCATCTCGGGCGGAACCCAGACGAAGTGGCTGGAAGCCCAGCTGAAGAAGTTCCGCGCCTCGAAGGACATCGACTTCATCGTCGTGTTCTTCCACCACTGCGCCTACTGCACCTCCACCGCGCACGCCTCGGAGGGGGGCGTGCGCCAGGAGTGGGTGCCGCTGTTCGAGAAGTACACGGTGGACCTGGTCATCAACGGCCACAACCACCAGTACGAGCGCACCGACGTCATCAAGGGCGGCAAGGTCACCAAGAAGCTCCCGATCGGCGGCACGGCCTACCCTGAGACCGAGGGCGTGGTCTACGTCACCGCGGGTGCGGCCGGCCGCAGCCTGTACGCCTTCACCGCCCCGGACTCCTACGAGGGGCACGAGCACGAGACCGACTCCGTGGCCTCGTTCGTCAACACCAAGGACGGCAAGGTCGACGAGACCGTCGCCTGGTCCCGGGTGCGCTACCTCGACTACTCCTTCCTGCGGGTGGACGTCACGCCCGCGCCGAAGGGCCGGCGGACCACGCTGAAGGTGTCGGGCATCGCCGAGACCGGTGACCGCATCGACCACTTCACGGTGGCCCGCAAGGCGAAGTGACACCCCTTGCGCCGGACGGCGGGGCGGAAGCGTGACCGGGCCAACTCCGCGCATCACCCGGCGGGTTGGCCCACCGGCCGGCCTCGCCGGGCGGACCGGCGCGTCGGGCACGGGGCTCGGCTCGATCCTGACCTTCACGGCCCTGGCCGGCGCCCGCAACGGCGTCACCGTCGACGTCGTCGGTGGCGTCCTGCGCATCACCGGCATGTCCGGAACCCTGGCCGGCCCGGGTTGCCGGACGGTCTCCGCGACCACGGTGACGTGCGGCCCCGCGGCCACGCTGACCCTCTTCAGCGCCGCTCTGCGTGACCAGGCCGACTCACTGTCCTTCACCTCGCCGGTCACCGCCTCGGTCACCCTCGACGCGGGTACCGGCAGTGACTCGGTCGCCGGCTCGGGCGGCGCGGACGTCATCACCCTCCGCGACGGCACCGTCGACGAGGCCACCTGGGGAGCCGGCAACGACCTGTTCGTCGCGGATCCCGCCGACGTGGTGGCCGCCGACTGCGAGCGCGTCATCCGTTCCCAGGGTTGCTGCTCCAGCGGGCGGCCCGAGCCGGGAATCCGCCTCGCCGACGAGGCGGAGCCGTCACATGCGCCTGAGGACCGCCTGCTTGGCCAGGGCGAACTCGTCGTCCGTCAGCACCCCGTCGCGATGCAGCTCGCCCAGCTCCCGCAGCCGCCGCAGCAGCGCGTCGTGTTCCTCCTCGGCCGGCTCCTTCGCGAGCGGCAGCGGCCTCGCTCCGACGGCGTCCTCCCCGGCGGCCGGATCCGCCGGATGCGGCAGGCGGACCTGGACCGCCGCCGCGACCAGAGCCATCAGCGGGTCCTTCTTGAAACCCCACAGCTCGACCGCGTTCGGGTCGTACTTGGGCGGCGCCGTGGCGGGCGCGCCGCGCACCGCGAAGCGCAGATGCCCGTTCTCCAGACCGGCCGCCGGCTGCCACTCCACGCCGACGATCTCCGCGAGTGGGATCGTCCGGGGGCCGATCGCGGCCTTGGCGTCCTCCGTCTTCCAGTTCCACTCCAGCCGCACCCGCTCCCCGTCGAAGCTCGCCGTGCCGTCCCCGGCGGAGACGGACACCGGCAGCGCCGGACCCGGCAGCAGGTACCCGGTGACCGGATCCACCGAGACACCGTCCAGCAGCAGCGCGCCGCGCACCTCGTCCGCGACGTACTCCGCGACGCCGTACCGGTCGGGCTCCACGGTCAGCTGATACGGGTCGTTCGGCCCGGAGAGCCGGCCGCCGGTGGCCTGCAGCAGCGGATCGGCGCCGTCGCGCAGCCGCAGCCTCAACCGCCCCGACTTCCGCCCATGCTCGAAGGAGACCCCGGCCAACGCACCCAGCGGCACGGTGAGTTCACCCAGCTCACGACGGAGCGGACTCACGTTCTTGTCCCGGCCCGGGGTGAGCCGCAGGGCGTCGCCGTCGAAAACCCAAGTGCCTTCCTTCTGGATGATTTCCGCCATGCGGGGATTGTTTCACCGGATCTGCGGAAGAGTGGTCTCGACCACCACTGAAGGGAGCGCATGTGAGACGGAACCACAGCACGACTCCCCGAACGACCCACATCCTCGGAGCACTGCTGCTTCTGGCCGCGGCCGGCGTGCTCACCCTCGGCGCGGCCCCTCCGGCGCGCAGCGCGGCACCGGCCCCACTCGAACGGGTGGTCCCGGCCCCCGCCTCCGTCGAGCCGGGCGGAACCCCGTACCGCATCACCCGGGCGACCAGCGTCCGGGTCGACGGCTCCGCCGACGTCCGACGGATCGGCGCGTACCTCACCGGCATCCTGCGGCCCTCCACCGGCTACCCGCTGCCGCTCACCGACCACGGCACCGGCGGCATCCGGCTCCGCCTCGGCCAGGGCGACTTCGGCGCCGAGGGATACCGGCTGCACAGCAGTGCCGGCGGCGTCACCATCACCGCCGGCGCCCCCGCCGGCCTCTTCCACGGCGTCCAGACGCTGCGCCAGCTGCTCCCGGCGGCCGTCGAGAGGAAGACCGTCCAGCCCGGTCCCTGGCAGGTCGCCGGCGGCACCGTCGAGGACCGTCCCCGCTACGCCTACCGCGGCGCGATGCTGGACGTCTCCCGCCACTTCTTCTCCGTCGCCCAGGTCGAGCAGTACATCGACCAGTTGGCCCTCTACAAGATCAACGAGCTGCATCTGCACCTCAGCGACGACCAGGGCTGGCGCATCGCGATCGACTCCTGGCCGCGCCTCGCCCCCTACGGCGGCTCCACGCAGGTCGGCGGCGGCGAGGGCGGCCACTACAGCAAGGCCGACTACCGGGAGATCGTCCGGTACGCGGCCTCCCGCTATCTTGAGGTCGTCCCCGAGATAGACATGCCCGGCCACACCAACGCGGCCCTCGCCTCCTACGCCGAGCTCAACTGCGACGGCGTGGCTCCCCCGCTGTACACCGGCACCAAGGTCGGCTTCAGCTCGCTGTGCGTGCCCAAGGACGTCACCTACGACTTCGTGGACGACGTGATCCGGGAGCTGGCCGCCCTCACCCCGGGCCGCTATCTCCACATCGGCGGCGACGAGGCGCACTCCACCAGCCACGCCGACTACGTCACGTTCATGGACCGCGTGCAGCCGCTCGTCGCCAAGTACGGCAAGACGGTCATCGGGTGGCACCAGCTCACCGGCGCCCACCCCGTCAAGGGCGCCCTCGCCCAGTACTGGGGCCTGGACAGCACCAGCGCGGCGGAGAAGGCGCAGGTCGCCGAGGCCGCCCGGCACGGCACCGGGCTGATCCTGTCCCCGGCCGACCGGATCTACCTCGACATGAAGTACACCAAGGACACCCGGCTCGGTCTGGACTGGGCGGGTCTGGTGGAGGTGAAGCGGTCGTACGACTGGGACCCGGGCGCCTATCTCGCCGGGGCGCCCGCTTCTGCGGTCAAGGGCGTCGAGGCCCCCCTGTGGACCGAGACCCTGAAGACGCCCGCCGACCTCGAGTACATGGCGTTCCCGCGCCTGGCCGGCGCGGCCGAACTGGGCTGGTCCCCGGCGGCCACCCACGACTGGAACGCCTACAAGGTACGGCTGGCCACCCAGGGCCCGCGCTGGGACGCCCTCGGCATCCCCTACTACCGGTCACCGCAGGTCCCTTGGCCGAAGAGCTGACCGAAGGCCGACGGGCACCCCGCAGGACCGTACTCCGGGGTGCCCGTCGGCCGGTGAGCCGTCACAGGCCTGCCAGGGGGTTCCTCAGGGTTCCCACCAGCTGGAGCGCTCCGGACGGATCGGCGAGGTCCACCATCTGCCGGTTGTTCCGCAGCTGGAGCCGGTTGAGGCAGGACAGCGCGAACTCGGGGGCGAACATGTCGTACTGCCGGAACCTGTCGGCGAGTCCGGGGTTCGCCTCCTGGTACTCGCGGGTGACCTCGGCGACCGTGCGCCAGAAGCCGTCCTCCTCCAGGACGCCCTCGGCGGCGAGGCGAGCGGCGAGGAAGCGGAAGAAGCAGTCGAAGACGTCGGTGAAGATCGACAGCAGCTTCTCGTCGTCCGGGACCTCCACGCGGATCCGCTGGACCTCCGGCGGCAGGACGGCGGCCGGGTCCAGCACCGCTATCTCCTCGGCGATGTCCTTGTAGACCGCCCGCCGCACGACCCCGTCCGCCAGCACCAGGACGACGTTCTCGCCGTGCGGCATGAACACCAGGTCGTAGGCGTAGAAGCTGTGCAGGAGAGGGGTGTAGTAGGCCCGCAGGTACTGCCGCAGCCACCCCACCGGGGACAGTCCCGACCGCTCGATCAGGGCGCCCGCGAAGGAGGCGCCCTCGTGGTCCACGTGCAGCAGGGAGGCCATGGTCGCGAGGGACTCGCCGTCCCGGAGCGAGGGCACGGGGCTCTCCCGCCACAGCGCGGCCAGCATCTTGCGGTACGGCGAGGAGCGGTCGGTGGCCTTCTCGTACTCCAGGTGGCGGTAGCCGACGGCCGCGCGCTCCCGGATGACCGACAGTCCCGTCGACCTGAACACCGGGTCGTTCTCGATCAGCTGGGCCAGCCAGTCGTTGATCGCCGGGGTGGCCTCCATGTAGGCGGCCGACAGACCGCGCATGAAACCCATGTTGAGGACCGACAGGGCCGTCTTCACATAGTGCTTGTGCGGGTCGCTGGTGTTGAAGAAGGTCCGGATGGACTGCTGGGCCAGGTACTCGTCGTCGCCCTCGCCGAGACAGACGAGGTGGCCCCGGGCCACCTCGGCGGCGAAGGTGACGGTGAGCTTGTTCCACCACTGCCAGGGGTGGACGGGGACGAGGAGATAGTCGGCGGGGTCGAGACCCCGGTCGGTCAGCGTCCGGTGGAACCGTCCGACGGTCCCCTCGCCCAGCTCCTGCCGGACGAAGTCCTCGTACTCGATCCCGGCCCCGGCGGTGAACGCGGCCCGGGAGCGGTGCGCGGCGAGCCACACCAGCCGGACGGGGCTCGCGGTCTCCGGGGCGTACGACAGGTACTCGTGGACGCCGAACCCGAGCCGTCCGTTGTTCGCGACGAAGCAGGGGTGGCCCTCGGTCATCCCGGTCTCGATCGCCTGGAAGGAGCTGCCCGCCAGCTCCGCGGAGGTGACGCGGGGCTTGGTGAGCTTGTAGCAGGTGCCGGAGAGGGTGGAGGAGATCTCCTCCAGGTAGACCGGCAGGATCTCGTCGCTCAGCCCCAGGGCCTCCCTCAGCTCGGTGAAGAAGTCCAGGGCGGCCAGCGGGAGTTCCGCGCCGGCCCGGTGCCGGGTGATCGACCCGGCGTCGACCTCCCAGTGGTCGAGGGCCCGGCGGACGGCGGCGAACCGGTAGGAGGTGAGCCCGTCGTCGCTTCGGACGACATACCGGTCACCCGCCCGCTCGGGCGTGATCAGGCGCTCGTGGGCGAACTCGGCGAGCGCCTTGCGCAGGAGCAGGCGGTTGGCCGTCTCCCAGCGCTCGGGGGACAGATGGGCCACGGCGTCGGCGAGGGTCATGCGGCCACCGCCTTCGCGAACTGCTCGCGCGTGCAGAAACTCAGCAGGGCCTGCTTCTCCGGCTTCGGGATCTCCCGCTCGGGCACGAATCCGACGGCCGCGTTCAGGGCGTGCACGGCCGTGTTGCGCACGTCCGGTTCGACGACGATCCGCCGGGTCGCCGGGTCCTCGAAGAGGTACGCCAGCACAGCCGTGATGACCGCCCGGGTGAACCCGTGCACGGGGATGTCGGTGGGCGCGACCAGGAAGTGCATGCCGACATCGCCCGGCTGCGGCTCGTACAGCCCGACCAGCTCGCGGTGGGTGGGGTCGTACTTCTCCATCAGGAAGGCGGGCTTCCCGGCGTGCAGCCCGAGGAAGGCGTGGTGGTGCTCGTCGGCCGCGATCTCCCTGTAGGCCCGCTCGACGTCCTCCGGTTTCGCGTCCTGCATCATCCAGTACACCGCCTTGGGATGCGTGACCCAGCCGTGCAGCAGCTCGGCGTCCCGCAGGGGGTCGAGCGGGCGGATCGTGAATGCCGGCGTCCTGCTGGTCATACGCTGAACTCCTGGAAGGCGATGGACTTCTCGACGGGGTAGTACTCGCTGCCGAGCAGCTCGCGGATGATGTACGCGTTCCGGTACGCGCCCATGCCCAGGTCGGGGCTGGTGATGCTGTGCGTGTGGACGCCGGCGTTCTGGAGGAAGACGCCGCGGCCGGTGATGTCGATGGCGTAGTTGCGGGCGATGTCGAAGTTGCCCTGGGAGTCGTAGCGCAGACGGTCCCGGACCGGTGCCAGGAAGGCCGGCTCGGCGTACCGGTAGCCGGTGGCGAGGATCAGGCCCTCGCTGGTCAGCTCGTAGTCCTTCTCCTGCTCCTCCTGGCGCAGGCCGAGGGTGTACGTGCCCTTCTCGTGACGCGCGCTGCGCAGGGCCGAGTTGGTGAGCAGGCGGGTGGGGACCGGGCCGCCGAGGTTCTTCTGGTAGAGCAGGTCGAAGATCTCGTTGACCAGGTCGCCGTCGATGCCTTTGAACAGGCCCTTCTGCTGGGCCGTGAGCCGGTACCGGGTCGCTTCCGGGAGCGCGTGGTAGTAGTCGATGTACTCCGGGGAGGTCATCTCCAGCGTGAGTTTCGTGTACTCGAGCGGGAAGAAGCGCGGCGAGCGGGTGACCCAGTTCAGCTGGTAGCCGTGGACGTCGATCTCGCTCAGCAGGTCGTGGTAGATCTCGGCCGCCGACTGCCCGCTGCCGACCAGCGTGATCGACTTCTTGCGTTGCAGCTCCGCCTTGTGCTGGAGATAGCGGGAGTTGTGGATGAAGTCGCCGTCCAGGTCCCGGCAGGCGTTCGGGATGTGGGGCGGGGTGCCGGTGCCGAGGACCAGACGACGGGCGCGAAACGTTTCGCCGGCCTCGGTGCGGACCGCGTACAGGTCGTCCTCGTACGTCACCCGGGTGACCGTGGTGCCGAAGCGGACGCTGCTCAGCTGGTTCGCCGCCCAGCGGCAGTAGTCGTCGTACTCGACCCGCAGCGGGTAGAAGTTCTCGCGGATGTAGAACGAGTACAGTCTGCCCCTCTCCTTCAGGTAGTTGAGGAAGGAGTACGGCGAGGTCGGGTCGGCGAGGGTGACCAGGTCCGACATGAACGGGGTCTGGAGGTGGGCGCCGTCCAGGAACATGCCCGCGTGCCACTCGAAGCCGGGCTTGGACTCCAGGAAGACGCCGTCCAGTTCGGCGATCGGCTCGGTGAGGCAGGCGAGCCCGAGATTGAAGGGGCCGAGCCCGATCCCCACGAAGTCGTGGGTCGTGCTCGGAGCTTCAGGACGCGCGGTCAAGGGACTCTCCCAGGTACTGCTCGGCGTGGCCGGCGATCAGGTCGAGGACGGCGGCGATGTCGGCCGTCGTGGTCTCGGGGTTGAGCAGGGTGAACTTCAGGTAGTGGCGGCCGCCGACCTTGGTGCCCGCGACCACGGCGTCGCCGGAGGCGAACAGGGCCTTGCGGGCATGGAGGTTGGCGCGGTCGATCTCGGCCGGGTCGGTGACGGCCGCCGGGATGTAGCGGAAGACGAGGGTGGACAGGGTGGGCTCGACGACGACGTCGTAGCGCGGGTCGGCGGCGAGCAGCCGCCAGCCCTGCCGGGCCAGGTCGCAGACCTCGTCGAAGAGCTGCCCGATGCCGCCGGCGCCCATCGTGCGCAGGGTGAGCCACAGCTTGAGGGCGTCGAAGCGGCGGGTGGTCTGCAGGGACTTGTCGACCTGGTTGGGGATGCGTTCCTGCACCGTGCGGCGCGGGTTGAGGTACTCCGCGTGGTAGGTGGCGTGCCGCAGGGTGGCCGCGTCCCGGACCAGCACGGCGGAGGAACTGACCGGCTGGAAGAAGGACTTGTGGTAGTCGACGGTGACCGAGTCGGCGCGTTCGATGCCGTCGATGCGGTCCCGGTACTTCAGGGAGGCGAGCAGTCCGCAGCCGTAGGCCGCGTCCACGTGCAGCCACACCCCGTACTGGGCGCACAGTCCGGCGATCTCCGGCAGCGGGTCGATGGAGCCGAAGTCGGTGGTGCCGGCGGTGGCGACGACGGCCATCGGAACCAGGCCGTCCTTGATGCAGCGCTCCAGCTCGTGGGCGAGGGCGACCGTCTGCATGCGCTTGTCGTGGTCGACGGGGACGGTGACGACGGAGTCCGGTCCCAGGCCGAGCAGTTTCGCGGACTTCTTCACGCTGAAGTGGCCGGCCTCGGAGGCGAAGACGCGCAGTCTCGCCGGATCGTCGTTCTTGGCCTCCTCCCTCGCCAGCAGCAGCGCCTGGAGGTTGGACTGGGTGCCGCCGGAGGTGAACACGCCGTCGGCCGCCGGGCCGAGGCCGATGCGGGCCGCCGTCCAGTCGATGAGCCTGCGCTCGATCAGGGTGGCGCCGGCCGACTGGTCCCAGGTGTCGAGGGAGGAGTTGACCGCGGAGAGCACGGCCTCGGCGAGCACCGCGGGGATGACGACCGGGCAGTTGAGGTGGGCGAGGTAGCGGGGGTGGTGGAAGTAGACGGCGTCCCGGAGGTAGAGGTCCTCCAGCTCGTCCAGCACGGCCGCGGTGTCGCCCAGCGGCCGGTCGAGGTCGATCGCGTCGATGCGGGGCGCGAGCGCGTCCACGGTGATGCCGGTGAACGGACGGTCGGTGGTGGCGAGTTTGGCCGCCACCCGCTCGACTCCTTCGGTCACGGAGCGGCGGTAGTGCTCCGCGGTGAGGCCATTGAGCAGGTGCGAGCGCATGTGGGGGTCCTCCGAGGGAACAGTCCGTGAGGGATAACTTAGGTTAGCCTAACCTAAGTTACCTGGGTCGAGGTATGCCTCTGCGCTGACAGGCGTCACTCCGGCGGCGGTTACTCCGCCGCGCGCAGCTGTTCCTCCGTCATGCCCTGCCGCCAGTACCCGACGAACGTCACCCGGCGCCGGTCGATCCCGCGCTCGCCGACGAAGTGCCGGCGCAGCGCCTTCACCTGGCCGGACTCGCCCGCGATCCACACGTACGGCCGCTCGGCCGGGGGGAGCCGGCAGGCCCGTACGGCGTCGACGGCCGTGGGGGAGTGCACGTGGCGTACGAGCCAGGTGATCTCCGCGTCCGCCTCCGTCGCCACGTCCTGGATGTCACCGGCGTGCGGCACCTCGAGCCAGGCGCGGGCGCGGGTGCCGGCGGGCAGGGTCTCGAGGATGGCGGTGGCGGCGGGTACGGCCGTCTCGTCGCCGCAGACGACGACGAGGTCGGTGTCCTCCGGCGGCCGGAAGCGGATCGCGCGGTTGTCGGCGATCGCCGGTCCGAGCAGCAGGACGCGGTCACCGGGGGTGGCACGGGAGGCCCAGCGGGACGCGGGCCCGGCCGGGGTGGGGGCGCCGGGCTCGACGCCGTGCAGCGCGAAGTCGATGTCGATCTCGTCGGGGTCCCGGCGCAGGGCGCGGAGCGTGTACGAACGCATCACGGCCCGTACCTCGTCCGGGAGTTCCCGCCAGCCCTGCCACCAGCCGTCCCCCAGCTCCAGCGGGACGACCGGCTCGCGCTGCCCCGGGTGCGGCAGGAAGAGGGACAGGGACTGGTCCCGCCCTGCGGAGTGGAAGGCGTGCAGATCGGCACCGGCGAGGGTGACCCGGACCAGGGACGGCCCGAGCCGCCTCGTCCGTGCGACCTGAAGGGAGAAGAAACGGAACGGGGCGGCCACGGCCGTCGTCATAGGGGGCTCCTGAGGGTGGGATTCAGGGCTTTGTCGGCTTGTCCGGGGTCAGGCGACCTTCTTGGCCTTCTCCAGCGCCTCGGCCAGGGTGGTCAGCAGCGGCACACACTTGCCGTACGACAGAATCGGCTCGGGGGACCGCGCGATGACCTGGCCGGCCTTCACCGCGGGCAGCTTCCTCCAGGTCGCCTTGGTGATGTCGGCCGGCTGGATGGTCGAGGAACGGTCGTCCATCATGATGATGTCGGCCGGGTACTTGTCGACGTTCTCCCAGCTCAGCGACTCGTACCAGCCGCCGCCCTTGGCCTTGGCGCTCTCCGGGGGCTCGACGAGGTTCACGCCGAGGGACTTGAAGTACTCCAGGTCGACGGAGAGGTTGGTGCCGGAGACGTAGAAGAGCTGGTCGCTCGCCGAGCCGGCCATCACCTTGATGCCGGGCTTGGCCTTGGCGGCGGCGCGCAGCCGGGCGGAGGCCTCCTCGAAGCGCTTCCTGGCGGCGGTCACCTCGGCGGCCTTCAGGTTCGCGCCGAGCGACCCGGCGAGGTCCCACATGCGCTGCAGCGACTGGGTGAGCCGGCGGTCGTAGACGGAGATGCCGACGCTGGGGGCCAGCTGGGCGATCTTCTTCTTCGACTCCTCGGGGACGTACCAGAGGGTGCCCGCGCCGTCGAACATCGTGGAGATCAGCACGTCCGGTGCCAGGGAGGCGTACTTCTCGATGTTGAACTGGCCCCAGGTGTTGCCGATGACCGTCACCTTGCTGACGTCCATGTCACCGGCTTGGACGTCGGGCTTGCCGTCCTGGGCCTTCGTCGGGCCGAAGACGCCCTTGACCTGGATGCCGTAGTCGTACAGCGCGGCGCCGACACCGGTGAACGCCACGATGTTCGCCGGGACCTTGTCCAGCTTCACGGTGGTGCCGCGGTCGTCCCTGAAGGACCAGGGGCCGGACCTGGCGGCCGCCGTCTCGTCACCGGTGCCCGCGTTTTTCCCCTCGCCGTCCCCACAGGCGGCGAGCGCGGCGCCGAGTCCGAGGGCGCCGCCCGCGGCGAGCAGTCCGCGGCGAGTGAGATGGGTGGCACGGGCACGGGGCATGGGTGCGACTGCTTTCGAACGGGGCGAGACGCCCGCCGGACAAGTTCGAAGGTAGGTTAGCCTAACCTTGCTTGATGTCCAGAGGGCGGGGCATCCTCCCCGGCGGGTCCCCGTCAGGGCGCCCGTGGTGTCCAACGGGCGCCCGGGGGTCAGCTCACCAACCCCAACTCCCGTGCGATCAGCAGGCGCTGGACCTCGCTCGTGCCCTCGCCGATCTCCAGGATCTTGGAGTCGCGCCACATGCGGGCCACCGGGTACTCGTTCATGAAGCCGTAGCCGCCGTGGATCTGGGTGGCGTCGCGGGCGTTGTCCACGGCGACGGTGGAGGAGTGGAGCTTGGCCAGAGCCGCTTCCTTCTTGAAGGGCTCGCCGGCCACCAGGCGGGAGGCCGCGTCGCGCCAGGCCAGACGGGCCGTGTGGGCCTTCATCTCCATGTCGGCGATCTTGAACTGGATGGCCTGGTTGGCGCCGATCGGGCGGCCGAAGGCGTGCCGTTCCTTCGCGTACTTCACCGACTCGTCCACGCAGCCCTGCGCCAGGCCCGTCGCGAGCGCCGCGATGGCGATGCGGCCCTCGTCCAGGATGCGCAGGAACTGGGCGTAGCCGCGGCCCTCGTCGCCCAGGAGGTTGGCGGCGGGGACCCGGACGTCGGCGAACGACAGCTCGCGGGTGTCGGAGGCGTTCCAGCCGACCTTCGAGTAGGGGGCCGCCACGGTGAAGCCCGGGGTGCCCGACGGGACGATGATCGCCGAGATCCGCGGCCTGCCGTCCGGCTTGCGGCCGGTGACCGCCGTGACCGTCACCAATCCCGTGATGTCCGTGCCGGAGTTGGTGATGAAGCACTTCGTGCCGTTGATCACCCACTCGTTCGTGTCCGGGTCCAGACGCGCCGTCGTACGGGTCGCGCCGGCGTCGCTGCCGCCGTCCGGTTCCGTCAGGCCGAACGCGCCCAGGATCTCGCCCGCGCAGAGCCGGGGGAGCCACTCGCGCTTCTGCTCCTGCGTGCCGAACAGGTGAATCGGCATGGCGCCCAGGGAGACCCCGGCCTCCAGGGTGATCGCCACCGACGAGTCCACCCGGGCCAGTTCCTCCAGGGCGATGCCGAGGGCCAGATAGTCGCCGCCCATGCCGCCGTACTCCTCCGGGAACGGCAGCCCGAACAGGCCCATGCGGCCCATCTCGCGGACGATCTCGTACGGGAACTCGTGCCGCTCGTAGAAGTCACCGATCTTCGGCGCCACGACATCGTGCGCGAACTCCTCCACGGTACGGCGGAGTTCTTCCAGCTCGGGGCTGAGGTGGTGGTCCATGCTGATCACTGGTCCTTGTGGGAGAGAGCGCGGACGGTACGGGACGGGCTGGGGCGGCCCAGTCGTTCGGCCATCCACACGCTCGTGGCGGTGAGACGGCCGAGGTCGACCCCGGTCTCGATGCCGAGGCCGTGCAGCATCCAGACGAGGTCCTCGGTGGCGAGGTTGCCGGTGGCGGACTTGGCGTAGGGGCAGCCGCCGAGGCCGCCCGCGGAGGCGTCGACGGTCGTCACGCCGCGTTCCAGGGCCGCGTAGGTGTTCGCGAGCGCCTGCCCGTAGGTGTCGTGGAAGTGCACGCCGATCACGTTCGTCGGCACACCGCTCTGGTTGAGGACGTCGAGGAGTTCGCGGACATGGCCCGGGGTGGCGACGCCGATCGTGTCGCCGAGGCTCAGCTCGTCGCAGCCCATGTCCCGCAGCGCCGTGCAGACGCGGGCCACCTGGTGGAGCGGGACCGCGCCCTCCCACGGGTCGCCGAAGCACATCGACACATACCCGCGCACATGCACGCCCGCGTCCTTCGCGCGCCGCACCACCGCCTCGAACACGGCCAGCGACTCGTCCAGCGTGCGGTTGAGGTTGGCCTTCGCGAAGGACTCGGTGGCACTGGCGAAGACAGCGACGCGCTCCGCGCCCAGCGCCAGCGCCCGCTCCAGGCCGCGCTCGTTGGGCACCAGTACCGGCAGGTCCACGTCCAGGTCGCGCACCAGCGGGAACAGCTGCTCGGCGTCGGCCAGCCGAGGCACCCAATCGGGGTGCACGAAGCTGGTCGCCTCGATGGTCGTCAGGCCCGCGTCGGCCAGGCGGCGCACGAACTCCGCCTTCACCTCGGTCGGTACGACCGTCTGCTCGTTCTGCAGCCCGTCGCGCGCGCCGACCTCGTGGATCCGCACCCGCGCGGGCAGTTCCCGGGCCGGTACGACCATGGGCAGCGCGTCGGCACTCACTGCGCCGCCTCCTTGGGCGTGATGACCGCCAGCACCTGGTCCATGGCGACCGTCGTACCCGGCGTCACGTCCAGCTCGGCGACCGTCCCGGCGTGCGGGGCGGAGATGACGTGCTCCATCTTCATCGCCTCCACCACCAACAGGCTCTGCCCGGCCGCCACTTCGTCGCCGACGGCCACCTTCACCACGGTCACCGTGCCGGGCATGGGCGCGGTCAGCGACTCGGCACCCGAGTGGGCCGCGCGACTCAGCGAGGCGGCCACCGGGTCGTGGTCGCGCACCTGCCAGGCGTCACCGTCCCGGCCCAGCCAGGTGCCGTCCGGCAGCGCGGCGAAGGTGTGGGTGACGCCGTCGAGCCGGAACGTGAACCGGTGCCCGGCGCCGCGCCCCGGAGGCACGCCCCCGGATCCCCGAAGCGGCGTGTCCGCCCCGGGGAGGAGCAGCTCGATTCCGCCGTCCGGTGCACTGCGCACGCGCAAGGTCACCGGCTCCTGGCCCGGCACCCGCAGGTGGTGCGGCGTCCAGGCCCGCTCGCCGCCCAGCCGCCAGCCGTCGGCGGCGGCGAACGGGTTCCGCCATCCGGAGCCGCCGGCGGGCGCGAGCGCGCTGTGACGCAGCAGGGCCGCCGCCGCGTAGACCTCCGCCGGCACCTCCTGCGGCACCAGCCCGTCCACTTCCCGCTCCACCAGCCCGGTGTCCAACTCGCCCGCCATCACCGCCGGATGGGCCAGCAGCCGGCGCAGGAAGCCCGCGTTGGTCTGCACGCCCAGCGTGACCGTCTCCGCGAGGGCCGCCCGGAGCTTGCGGAGCGCACTCGCGCGGTCGGGGCCGTAGGCGATCACCTTGGACAGCATCGGGTCGTACAGGCTGCCCACCTCGGTGCCCTCGCTGAGCCCGGAGTCGGTGCGGGCGCCGTCGCCCTGCGGCTCGTTCAGCAGCAGGACCGTGCCGCCGGAGGGCAGGAAACCGCGTGCGGGGTCCTCCGCACAGATCCGGGCCTCGACCGCGTGCCCGGTCAGCGTCACGTCCTCCTGGGCGAAGCCCAGCGGCTCCCCGGCCGCCACCCGCAGCTGCCACTCCACCAGGTCCAGGCCCGTGATCAGCTCGGTGACGGGATGCTCCACCTGGAGCCGGGTGTTCATCTCCATGAAGTAGTACGACGACGGATCCCCGCCCGGCACGATGAACTCCACCGTGCCCGCGCCCCGGTACCCGCAGGAGCGGGCCGCCTGTACGGCCGCCTCGCCCATCGCCGCGCGCGTGGCCTCGTCGAGGAGCACGCTCGGCGCCTCCTCGATGATCTTCTGGTGCCGCCGCTGGAGGGAGCACTCGCGTTCACCGAGGTGGACGACGCCCCCGTGGCCGTCGGCCAGCACCTGGATCTCGATGTGCCGGGGCCGGTCGATCCACCGCTCCACCAGCAGGGTGTCGTCGCCGAAGGAGGCGCGGGCCTCGCGGCGGGCGGCGGCGATCTCGTCGGCGAGCTGTCCGGTGTCCCGCACGAGCCGCATGCCCTTGCCGCCACCGCCCGCGGAGGGCTTCAGCAGCACCGGCGTCCCGATCTCCCGGGCCGCCCGGGCGAGTTGCGCGTCCGTCAGTCCGCTGCCGCTCGAACCCGGCACGACCGGCACCCCGGCCGCCCGCACCGTCTCCTTGGCGCGGATCTTGTCGCCCATCAACGCGATGGCGTCCGCCGGCGGGCCGATGAACACCAGCCCCGCCTGTGCGCACGCGCGCGCGAACCCGGCGTTCTCGGCGAGGAAGCCGTACCCGGGATGGACGGCCTGGGCGCCGGTGCGGGCGGCGGCCTCCAGCAGCCGCTCCACCGACAGATAGCTCTCGGCCGCGGGCGCCGGACCGATCCGTACCGCCGTGTCGGCCTCCCGGACATGCCGCGCGTCGGCGTCGGCGTCGGAGAAGACCGCCACCGAGCGCACGCCCAGCGAACGGAGCGTACGGATGACGCGTACGGCGATCTCGCCCCGGTTGGCGACCAGCACTGTGTCGAACACGGTTCCCCTCCTCACATCCGGAAGACGCCGAACTGGGGGTCTCCCAGCGGCGCGTTGGCGCAGGCCGTCAGGGCGAGTCCCAGCACCTGACGGGTTTCCAGCGGGTCGATGACGCCGTCGTCCCAGAGGCGGGCGGTGGCGTAGTAGGCGTTGCCCTGGCGCTCGTACTGCGCGCGGATCGGCGCCTTGAAGGTCTCTTCCTCCTCGGGCGGCCAGCCCTCGCCGCGCGCCTCCAGCTGGTCGCGCTTGACCGTGGCGAGGACGCTGGCGGCCTGCTCGCCGCCCATGACGGAGATCTTGGCGTTGGGCCACATCCACAGGAAGCGGGGCGAGTACGCCCGGCCGCACATGGAGTAGTTCCCGGCGCCGTACGAACCGCCGACGACAACGGTCAGCTTCGGCACGCGCGTGCAGGCCACCGCCGTGACCATTTTGGCGCCGTGCTTGGCGATGCCACCCGCCTCGTAGTCCTTGCCGACCATGAAGCCGGAGATGTTCTGCAGGAACACCAGCGGGATCCCGCGCTGGTCGCACAGCTCGATGAAGTGGGCGCCCTTCTGGGCGGACTCGGAGAACAGGATGCCGTTGTTGGCGACGATCCCGACCGGGTGGCCGTGGACGCGGGCGAAGCCGGTGACCAGGGTCTGCCCGAACTCGGCCTTGAACTCGGCGAACCGTGAGCCGTCCACCACGCGCGCGATGATCTCGCGTACGTCGTAGGGGGTGCGGGAGTCGACCGGGACGGCGCCGTAGAGCCCGTAGGGGTCCGCCTTGGGCTCGACGGACGGCTGGACCTCCCAGGGGAGGGACTGCCGGGCCGGCAGGGTGGCGACGATGTTCCGGACGATCCTGAGGGCGTGCGCGTCGTCCTCGGCGAGGTGGTCGGTGACCCCGGAGACCCGGGAGTGGACCTCGCCGCCGCCCAGCTCCTCGGCGGTGACGACCTCACCCGTGGCGGCCTTCACCAGCGGGGGCCCGCCGAGGAAGATCGTGCCCTGACCGCGGACGATCACGGCCTCGTCGCTCATCGCCGGGACGTAGGCGCCGCCGGCCGTGCACGACCCGAGCACGGCGGCGATCTGCGGAATCCCGGCGCCGGACATCCGGGCCTGGTTGTAGAAGATCCGGCCGAAGTGCTCGCGGTCCGGGAAGACCTCGTCCTGCATCGGCAGGAAGGCCCCACCGGAGTCGACCAGGTAGACGCACGGCAGCCGGTTGTCCAGGGCCACCTCCTGCGCGCGCAGGTGCTTCTTCACCGTCATCGGGTAGTACGTGCCGCCCTTGACGGTGGCGTCGTTGGCGACGATCACACACTCGCGCCCGCCGACCCGCCCGATCCCGGCGATCACCCCGGCCGCCGGGGCCTGTCCCTCGTACATCCCGTCGGCGGCGAGCGGCGCCAGCTCCAGGAAGGGCGACCCCGGGTCGAGCAGCGTGTCCACCCGGTCCCGCGGCAACAGCTTGCCGCGCGCGGTGTGCCGTGCCCGCGCCTTCTCGCCGCCGCCGAGAGCCGCCGCGGCCAGCTTGGCGCGCAGCTCCCCGACGAGTGCGAGGTGGCCTTCCTCGTTGGCCCGCCAGGCCTCCGACGCGGGATCTGCCGCGCTCGTCAGCTCCGGTGCCTCGTGCATCCTGCGGTCCCCTCACCCGGTGATCGAACCGGTTAATGAGCGTTAACCATTTCCTTCAGGTTAACGACCGCTAACCTCGCTGTCTAGAATTGCCTGCATGGTCACCAGAACCGACGCGCCCACCCGCCGCGAGCAGATCCTCAGGGAGGCCGCCCGGCTGTTCGCCGAACGCGGCTTCCATGGCGTCGGTGTCGACGAGATAGGCGCCGCCGTCGGCATCAGCGGACCCGGCCTCTACCGGCACTTCCCGGGCAAGGACGCGATGCTCGCCGAGCTGCTGGTGGGCATCAGCGGCCAGCTGCTGACCGGAGCGAAGCGCCGCCTGGCGGAGGCCGACGGGGACACCGGTGCCGCGACGGTCCTCGACTCCCTCATCGAGGGCCACATCGACTTCGCCCTCGACGACCGTCCCCTGATCACCCTGCACGACCGCGAGCTGGACCGCCTGCGCGACAGCGACCGCAAGCTGGTGCGGCAGCTCCAGCGGCAGTACGTGGAGCTGTGGGTGGAGGTCGTGCGGGAGGAGTACCCGGCGCTGACCGAGCCCACGGCGCGCTCGGCCGTCCACTCGGTGTTCGGCCTGCTCAACTCCACCCCCCACCTCGGCCGCGCCGGGACCCTGCCGGGCCGGGGGACCACCGCCGCCCTGCTGCACCGGATGGCACGGGGGGCGTTCGCGGCGGCGGGGGCGGAGTGAGGCGGGGGGGTCGCTACTTTCGGACCATGGACTACGCGAAGATGCGCTCGATCGCCGAGGAACTCGATGCCTGCTCCGAGCGGCTCGAGGGTGCCTGGAGGGTGGAGATCGGGCCGTCGGGGCCGGCGCTGGCCATGATCTGTTCCCCGAAGCGCCGCGCGGGCACGGTCCACCGCCTCCGCGACCAGCTCAACGCCCAGCTGCCCGTCACTCACCCCGGCTGTATCTGTGCGAACGGCCCCCAGATCGAGAACCCGGTGATCGGTCGTATGCGCCGTCCTGACGCGATCGTCGTGCCCGAGGCCGTACTCGACGAGGAGGGTTTCGCGGTCGACGCGACGCAGGTGCCGGCCGTCGTCGAGATCATCCCGCCGTCCGGCCCGGGCGGCGACTGTGCCGAGAAGCTCGCCGACTATCCGGCCATGAGCATCCCGCACTACATGATCGTCGACCCGCGCACCGGAACGATCGAGGTGCACTCCGACCCCTGCAAAGGGCGCTACACCCGCAAGGACCCGTACATCTACGGCGACTCCGTGCCGTTCGGTCCCTGGATCGTGGAGACCTCGGCCTTCCGCCGGTACGGCAGGGCCGGGGACTGACGCCGTCCCCGCTCGCCCGTTCCACCCGCGTGGTCAAGGTCACCCTGGACGCCGGAACGTACTCACCAGTACCTTGGAGTCTGAGCAAGCGCTTAGACATGCCGATGTCACAAGGTACGTGGAGGTGGGCGGCGTGCGCCGTACGGTGTTCAACGAGGATCACGAGGCGTTCCGGGAGACCCTTCGCGCCTTCATCGAGGCCGAGGTCGTGCCCGTGTACGACGAGTGGTTCGCCGCCGGCCAGGCGCCGCGCGACTTCTACTACAAGCTCGGCGAGCTGGGCATCTTCGGCATCAGCGTGCCGGAGGAGTTCGGCGGCGCGGGCCTGGACACCCACAAGTTCGAGGCCGTCGTCTACGAGGAGACCTCCCGCGCGGGCGTGAACTTCGGCGGTTCCGGCGTCCACGTCCTGCTGGCGCTCCCTTACATCAAGATGCTCGCCACCGACGAGCAGAAGAAGCGCTACCTGCCGAAGTTCGCCACCGGCGAGGAGATGTGGGCCATCGCGATGACGGAGCCGGGCACCGGCTCCGACCTCGCGGGCATGAAGACCACCGCCAAGCTGAGCGAGGACGGCACGCACTTCGTCCTCAACGGCGCCAAGACCTTCATCACCGGCGGTGTGCACGCCGACAAGGTGATCGTCTGCGCCCGCACCGCCGCGCCCACCGCCGAGGACCGCCGCCACGGCATCTCCCTGTTCGCCGTGGACACGAAGTCCGAGGGCTACTCCGTCGGGCGGAAGCTCGACAAGCTCGGCCTGAAGACCTCCGACACCGCCGAGCTGGCGTTCGTCGACGTCAAGGTCCCCGTCGAGGACCTGCTGGGCGAGGAGAACAAGGGCTTCTACTACCTCGGCCACAACCTGGCCTCCGAGCGCTGGGGCATCGCCTTCGGCGCCTACGCGCAGGCCAAGGCCGCGGTCCGGTTCGCCAAGCAGTACGTGCAGGAGCGCACCGTCTTCGGCAAGCCGGTCGCCCACTTCCAGAACACCAAGTTCGAGCTGGCCGCCTGCCAGGCCGAGGTGGACGCCGCCGAGGCCGTCGCCGACCGTGCGACCGAGGCTCTGGACGCCGGTGAGCTGACCCCCGCCGAGGCCGCCTCCGCCAAGCTGTTCTGCACCGAGGTCGCCCACCGCGTCATCGACCGGTGCCTGCAGCTGCACGGCGGCTACGGCTACATGAACGAGTACCCGATCGCCCGCCTGTACGCGGACAACCGCGTCAACCGCATCTACGGCGGCACCAGCGAGATCATGAAGACGATCATCGCCAAGGACATGGGTCTGTAAGGTCTCCGCAATCACTGGCCGGTACAACCAACTCCATGAGCCAGGCACTCCAGGACCTCCTCGATCTGCTCGACCTCGAGCAGATCGAGGAGGACATCTTCCGCGGCCGGTCCCGCTCCGCCGTCGTACCCCGGGTCTTCGGCGGGCAGGTCGCGGCGCAGGCGCTGGTCGCCGCCGGGCGGACGGTCCCCGCGGACCGGCCGGCCCACTCACTGCACGCCTACTTCCTGCGCCCCGGTGACCCGGGCGCGCCGATCGTCTACACCGTGGACCGCATCCGCGACGGCCGGTCCTTCACCACCCGGCGCGTGGTCGCCGTCCAGCACGGCAAGCCGATCTTCCATCTGTCGGCTTCCTTCCAGACGTACGAGGAAGGGCTCGACCACCAGGCGCCGACGCCCCCCGCGCCCGACCCGGCGACCCTGCCGACCTCTCAGGAGCGGCTGCACGGCTACGGCCACCTCGAGCCGGAGGTGGTCCAGCGGTTCCTGGAGGCCCGCGAGGCGATCGACCTGCGGTACGTGGACGAGCCGCCGTACGGCAGGTTCGGTGAGCCGCGCGAGCCGCACTCCCAGGTGTGGTTCCGCACCAACGGCAAGCTCGACGACGATCCGCTCTCCCACGTCGTCCTCGCGACCTACGTCTCCGACATGACGCTGCTCGACTCCGTGCTGCTCGCGCACGGGCGCGGCGGCTGGGCCGTCGGTGATGTCGTGGGGGCCTCCCTGGACCACGCGATGTGGTTCCACCGGCCCTTCCGCGCCGACGAATGGCTGCTGTACGACCAGGAGTCGCCGTCCGCGCACGGCGGCCGGGGCCTCGGCCAGGCCCGCATCTACACGCAGGACGGGCGGCTCGCCATCTCGGTCATCCAGGAGGGTGTGGTCCGCGTCCCGAGACGAATGTGACGGGCGTGCCTTCGGAGATGACGCGTGACGCAAGCGGGGCTAGGCTCTTGGAGTGAAAGCCGCGGCGAGCGGCATGCCCGGCCGACGAGGTTCCGGAGCCTCCGGATCTCAGTCGCAGCACTCGATGGCGTGATCACACGTACGGGTGGTCTGCAGGCGTCGGCGACGGGAGCATGCGTCTTCTCGTTCGACTCGCTGCGGTGACCTCGAGACCGCGCCGCGTTCTCCTTCTTGCCGCGGTGGCGGCCATCCACCTCGCGCCCTCCTGCGGGAGCACGCGAGAGACGATGGAGATGGAAGGTATACCCATGCGAGCACAGCGCACGAGGCGTCTTGTCGCGATGTCCGCCACCGGTCTGCTGCTGGCCGGCGGAGCCGCGATCGGCGCGGCCGGCACCGCCTCGGCCTCTGACCACGGCGACCACGGAGACAACAGCTCCTACAGCCGGGACTTCGGGGACGACAACGGGCGTCACGGCGACCACAGCTGGTGGAACGACGATGACGACGACTACGGCCGGAGCGACCACGGCGGCTATGGCAACGACGATGACGGCGGCTATGGCAACGACCACGGCGGCGGCTACGGCGGTGACCACGGCAACGGCAACGGTCACGGCGGCGGAGGTCATGGAGGAGGTGGCCACGGTCACTGATCCGACCACGAGCTGATCAAAGACGTGCGGCCCCGACAGCGGGGCCGTACCTCATGGTTGACACCCCGTCAGTCCGGCACCCTCGTCAGGCCAGGCCCGCCTCCGCCAGCAGATATGCCGTCATCGGGTCGTAGTAGCGGGGGCTGACCACATGGTCGTCGAGCGGTACGACCACCTGCAGGGTGCCCTCGGACTCGGCGAGGAACAGCGCGGGGTCGTTGCTGTCGGCGTACCCGACGGAGTCGACGCCGTGCCGGCCCGCGTATCCGGCCCAGCCGTGGTCGGCGACGACCAGGTCGGGCAGCGCACGCCCGGCACGCTCAAGTCCCGTCAGAATGGCCCGCATCGGCTCCCCGGAATGGGTGTGCCACAGCGTCGCCCCGTGCTCCAGCACGGCCACGTCCGCGAACTGCATGACATACCCCTCGTCCGTCTGCAGCCCGTCCGGGATGACGACGATCTCGCAGCCGGCGGCGCGCAGCGCGGCGGCCGTCGCCCGGTGCACGTCCAGCAGGCCGCCCGGGTGACCGGTCGCGAACAGCACCCGCTGCTTCCCGCCGGCCGCCTTGCGCAGCCGCGCCGCCATGCGGTCCAGCGCGTCCACGGTCAGCTCGGGGTCGATGGTGTCCTGCCCGTACCGGTACCCGGGATCGTCGTTGACGCCGACCCGCTCGGCCATGACCGCCAGCACGTCCTGCTCGTCCGTCCACCGGTCGCCCAGCTCCAGACCGAACCAGTAGAGGCGGTCGCCGTTGGCCAGCTTGCGGTAGTGGGAGAGGTTGTTCTCGCGGGGCGTGGCAACGTCCCCCGCGATACGGGTCCTCACCAGGTGGTCGACGAGCTGGGCGCGGCTGGGTGTCCCGGATATCGGCATGACTCCCATTGTGAGGCAGCGCGCCGCGGGCGTCTTCGGCATATCGCCTCCTGGGACGGGGGTCACCCGGCCGTGCCGTCAGCTCCGTCGCAGCGCGAACCACAACTCCATGCGGACGTCGGCGTCGTCCAGGTCGGCGTCCAACAGGGCGGCGCAGCGGGCGATCCGCTGCCGCACCGTGTTGCGGTGCACGTCCAGCGCCACCGCGGTGCGGTCCCAACTGCCGTGCAGCGACAGCCAGGCACGCAGGGTCTCGGCGAGCGCGGCCTGCCCCGCGAGGGGCGCGAGCAGCGCGCGGGCGTGCGTCTCGGCGTCCGCCCGCGGCACCAGGTCCGCCAGCGCCGGCCGGGCCGCGTGCCGGACCAGCGGGGTGCGGGTGGCGCGGGCGCGGGCCAGGGCGCGGGCCGCCTGGGTGTCGGCGGCCGGCCACTCGGGCGGCTCGACGGCGGCGCTCACCCCGAGTGTCCAGCCGGGCTGCGGCCCCGGTTCCCGCCCGGCCGGCACCAGCACCCGTACGACGTCACGGGTGACGTCGACCAGCGGCGAACCCAGGGCGGCGCCCAGGGCGGAGGCGGCGACGGTGTCCGGTTCCTGGGTTTCCGGCCGCGCGTGCACGACGAGCCACCGCCCGCCCCCGGCTTCCCCGGGGGACACCCGGCCGAGCAGCGGGGCCACCTCCTCGGGCGGGGCGCCCAGCAGCAGCCGCACCAGTGCCGAGGACCGGGCGGCACCGGCGCCGCTCTGGTGCTCACCGGTCAGCAGCGACAGCAGTACGGCGGCGACGGAGGCGATGGTGTGGTCGCCGGGTTCGCGGTGGGCGGTGGCCACGCCGAGCACGAAGCCTTCGCCGGCGCCCAGGGCGTAGACGGCGAGGTGGGTGGAGCCGAGGGTGTCGGTGGCGGAGGTGGGCCGCGGCCGGGAGGAGGACGTCTGTGCGGCGGGCGCCGGCGTCGCGGCGGGGGCGGGGCCGTCGCCCGGTGCGTGGTCGGCCGCCGTCGTCGCCCTGCCCTTCGGCCTGACCACACCGGCCAGCTTCGCCAGGGCCGCCCGCACGTCCTCGGCCGTCTCCCGGCCCGCGCCCGCGATGTCCGTACCGTCAGGCCCGTACAGCACCGCGCGCCCGCCCAGGCGCTGGGCGAGCTGGCGCAGCACCGAGGGGACGGGATCGGGGCGGGCGGCGGCCGCCGCGAGGCTCTGCTGGGCCTCCGTGGCACGGCGCAGCTCCGCCAGGCGGGCCTGGGCCATCAGCTGCCACACCGCGCGGGCCACTCCGGAGAAGGTGGTCTGCGGCGGGACCTCCAGCAGGGGCAGGCCGTGGGTGTCGCAGGCGTCGACCAGGGCGCTCGGCACCGTTTCGTGCACCGGCGCCAGGCCGAAGCCGAGGGCCGCGCCGCCCGCAGCCACGATCCGGGAGACGTAGTCGCCGAAATACGTGCCGGAACCCGCGGCCTCGGGGATGTGCACCCCGGCCGTCAGCAGCAGCTCGCCGCCCAGCAGGTACGGGTAGGGGTCGGCCATCTCGGAGGTGTGCGCCCAGTGGATCACGATGCCCGGGTCCGTGGGGCCCGCGATCTGCCGCAGCCCCAGATCCTCCCGCGCCAGCAGGGCCGACAGCGGGACCGGTGGGGTCGGTGGGACGGCTGGGGTGATCGTCTCCGGCATGATGTGCGTTTCCTCCATCCCGCCCCGTTCATATGGATGAAACGTACTCTTCGCAGTCGCTTTCCAGCCACCTAGGGTCGACACGGAACGGCAGCCGCGGGTACGGGCGGATGTCCCCGCGATCCGCTGCCGTCGCACCCCCACGTCTCTGCACGACACGCCACCGAAGTGCGCGAAGGAGGGCCTCCATGGCCGTCGACTACACAGTGATCGTCGTCTATCTCGCCGGCATGCTGGCCATGGGCTGGTGGGGCATGCGCCGGGCCAGGTCCAAGAGTGACTTCCTGGTCGCAGGCCGCCGCCTCGGCCCCGCCATGTACTCCGGCACCATGGCCGCGATCGTCCTCGGCGGTGCCTCCACCATCGGCGGCGTGGGCCTCGGCTACCAGTACGGCCTCTCCGGCGCCTGGATGGTCTTCACCATCGGCCTCGGCCTGCTGGCCCTCTCGGTCTTCTTCTCCGCCCGCATCGCCCGCCTGAAGGTCTACACCGTCTCCGAGATGCTCGACCTGCGCTACGGCGGCCGGGCGGGCGTGATCTCCGGCGTGGTCATGTGGGCCTACACCCTCATGCTCGCGGTGACGTCCACCATCGCCTACGCCACGATCTTCGACGTCCTGTTCGACATGAACCGCACGGTCGCGATCATCCTCGGCGGCTCGATCGTCGTCGCCTACTCCACCCTCGGCGGCATGTGGTCCATCACGCTGACGGACATGGTCCAGTTCGTCGTCAAGACCATCGGCGTGCTGCTCCTGCTCCTGCCCATCGCCGTGGTCAAGGCGGGCGGCTTCTCCGCGATGAAGGCCAAGCTGCCGACCTCGTACTTCGACCCGCTGGGCATCGGCGGCGAGACGATCTTCACCTACGTCCTGATCTACACGTTCGGCATGCTGATCGGCCAGGACATCTGGCAGCGCGTGTTCACCGCCCGCGGCGACAGGACCGCCAAGTGGGGCGGCACCGTCGCCGGAACCTACTGTCTGGCCTACGCCCTCGCCGGCGCGGTGATCGGCACGGCCGCCAAGGTGCTCTACCCGAAGCTCGGCAGCCCCGACGACGCCTTCGCCACCATCGTCAAGGACGAACTGCCCATCGGTGTGCGCGGACTGGTGCTCGCCGCCGCCCTGGCCGCCGTGATGTCCACCTCCTCCGGCGCCCTGATCGCCTGCGCCACGGTCGCCAACAACGACATCTGGTCGCGGGTGCGCGGTGTCGTGCGCCGGGACGGCGAGGAACCCGACGAGGTGGCGGGCAACCGTGCGTTCATCCTGGTCATGGGCCTGGCGGTGATCGGCACCGCGATCGCGCTCAACAACGTGGTCGAGGCGCTGACCGTGGCCTACAACCTCCTCGTCGCCGGTCTGCTCGTGCCCATCCTCGGCGGCCTGCTGTGGAAGCGCGGCACCGTGCAGGGCGCCCTCGCCTCCGTGATCGTCGGCGGCCTCGCCGTGATCGGCCTGATGGCCGGCTACGGCATCCTCGCCAACGAGCCCGTCTACTACGGCCTGCTCGCCTCCCTCGCCGCCTACGTCGCCGTCTCCCTGGCGACGAAGCCCACCGACGAGACGGTCCTCGCCACCTGGCGCGAGCGCCTCGCCGGACGGTCCCCCGAACTCGCGTCCGAACCGGTCCCGGCTCACCAGTAGAGTCGTATGGAAAGCAGTACATGCGCGACCAAGCGCAGGAAAGAAGGCATTTCATCATGAGCAGCAACGAGACGCCCCGCGGCCCCGTCGACTCCTCCCGCATCCCGCGGTACGCCGGACCCGCGACCTTCGCCCGGTTGCCCCGTCTCGACGAGGTCGGCACCGCCGACGTCGCCGTCGTGGGCGTGCCGTTCGACTCCGGCGTCTCGTACCGGCCGGGCGCCCGCTTCGGCGGCAACGCCATCCGCGAGGCGTCCCGGCTGCTGCGCCCCTACAACCCCGCGCAGGACGCCTCCCCCTTCGCCCTCGCCCAGGTCGCGGACGGCGGCGACATCGCCGTGAACCCGTTCAACATCAACGAGGCCGTGGAGACCATCGAGGCGGCCGCGGACGAGCTGCTCGGCACCGGCGCCCGCCTGATGACCCTGGGCGGTGACCACACCATCGCCCTGCCGCTGCTGCGCTCGGTCGCGAAGAAGCACGGCCCGGTGGCCCTGCTCCACTTCGACGCCCACCTCGACACCTGGGACACCTACTTCGGCGCCGAGTACACCCACGGCACCCCGTTCCGCCGCGCGGTGGAGGAGGGCATCCTCGACACCGAGGCGCTCTCCCACGTGGGTACCCGCGGCCCGCTGTACGGCAAGCAGGACCTCACCGACGACGAGAAGATGGGCTTCGGCATCGTCACCTCGGCGGACATCTACCGGCGCGGCGCCGACGAGGTCGCCGACCAGCTCCGTCAGCGCATCGGCGACCGCCCGCTGTACATCTCGATCGACATCGACTGCCTCGACCCGGCCCACGCGCCCGGCACCGGCACTCCCGAGGCGGGCGGCATGACCTCCCGCGAGCTGCTGGAGATCCTGCGCGGCCTGGCCTCCTGCAACCTGGTCTCGGCGGACGTCGTCGAGGTCGCTCCCGCGTACGATCACGCGGAGATCACCTCGGTCGCGGCCTCCCACACGGCCTACGAACTGACCACCATCATGAGCCGCCAGATCGCGGCTGCCCGCAACGCCTGACGCTCCATAGGGGACCGAGAGCAGTGACTCACGACCACGACCTGGTACTCCGCCCGACCGAGGCGCAGATCTCGACCGCGCTGAATCCTCCTCCGGGGCGCAACGGCGGAGACCTGGTCGTGGAGACCCTGGCCGGGCTGGGCGCGACGACCGTCTTCGGCCTGCCCGGCCAGCACGCCCTCGGCATGTTCGACGCCCTGCGCCGCTCCTCCCTGCGTTACATCGGGCTGCGGGTGGAGAACAACGCGGGCTTCGCGGCGGACGCGTACGGCCGGATCACCGGCGAGGCGGCCCCGCTGCTCCTGTCGACGGGCCCCGGCGCCCTGACCTCCCTCGCGGCCCTCCAGGAGGCGGCAGCGGCCTCCGCCCCCGTCCTGGCCGTCAGCAGCCAGATCCCGACGGCCGGCCTGGGCGGCGGCCGCCACGGCTACCTCCACGAACTGCCCGACCAGGCGGCCTCGTTCCGGGGCGTGGTGAAGTCGGTCCACACCGTCCGCACCCAGTCCCAGATCCCCTCCGCCATCGCGGCGGCCTGGAAGTCGGCACTGACGGCTCCGCACGGCCCGGTATGGGTGGAGATCCCGCAGGACGTACTCCTCGCCGAGACCTCGTTGCCGGTGGTGACGGCGATGGACGCGGCCCCGGACGACCTGGTGCCGCGCCCCGAGCTGACGGCGGTCGCGGCCGACCTGCTGTCGCGCGCGGCCCGCCCGGCGATCATCGCGGGCGGCGGGGTCGTACGGTCGGACGCCTCGGGCAAGCTGCGGCAGCTGGCCGAGAAGCTGGACGCCCCCGTGGTGACGACCTTCGGCGGCAAGGGCGCCTTCCCGTGGAACCACCCCCTGTCCCTCCAGTCCTGGCTGGAGGACCGGCACACGACGGACTTCCTGGAGGACGCGGACGTCCTGCTGGTGGTCGGCTCGGGCCTCGGTGAACTCTCCTCCAACTACCACACGTTCAAGCCCCGCGGCCGCGTGATCCAGATCGAGGCGGACCTCGGCAAACTGGAGTCCAACCACCCCGCCCTCGGCGTCCACGCGGACGCCCGACTGGCGTTGCAGGCCCTGCTGGAGACGGTGGAGGAGCGGACGGACGAGACCGCGCGGGGGCGGGTGCGGGAGCTGCTCGACAAGGTGGCGGCCCGTATCGCGTCCCAGGACCTCACCCTGGAACAGAACGTGCTGGCGGCGGTCCGCCGCGCCCTGCCGGCCGACGCCCCGTCCTTCTGGGACATGACGATCCTGGCCTACTGGGCCTGGTCGGCGTTCGATCCCCAGGGTGCGAATGTCATGCACTCCGCGCAGGGCGCCGGCGGCCTCGGCTACGGCTTCCCGGCGGCGCTGGGCGCGGCGGCGGCGGACCCCACGCGTCCGGTGCTCGCGGTGTCGGGCGACGGCGGCGCCCTCTACTCGATCGCCGAGCTGGCCACGGCCCGCCAGTACGACCTCCCGGTCACCTGGCTGATCGTCGACGACGGAGGCTACGGCATCCTCCGCGAGTACATGACGGACACCTTCGGCCAGGCGACGGCGACGGAACTCTCCCGCCCGGACTACGTGGCGTTGGCGGAGTCCTTCGGCGTCCCGGGCGTCCGTACGGCCCCGGAGACCCTGGAGGAGGACCTGACGAAGGCGCTGGCGACACCGGGCCCGTCGGTGGTCGTACTCCCCGCCGTACTGCGGATGTTCGCACCGACGCACCTGGCTTAGCCGGAGTTCTCCCGCACGAGCGACCCGGCCCCCTTCAGGGCATCGACGAAGCGGGTGAAGACCCCGGCCGGGAAGGTGAGGGTGGCTCTGGCGGGGGCCTTTGAGTCGCGGACGGCTATGTGGTTGTTCAAGTCGGCGACTTCGACGCATGCGTTGCCTTCGCCACCGCCGGAGAAGGACGACTTCCGCCATATGGGCGAGATGGTCATGGTGCTCTTCACAGCTCCTTGGCCAGCTTGTGGATGAAGTCACGAGAACGCGCGGGTTCGAGTGACACCGCTTCTACCCTACGGAAGAGCGTTCGAAAGCGGCTGAGTTGGGCTTCGGCGTCGACGAAGAGCGTGCCGTGGGGGCCATCGCGCACCACGGTGTCCAACTGGGGGACGGGACCGCCCGCGTACACCATGGCGCTGTCGGCACCTGCGAAGGCGTCCAGCTCGAAGGGGATCACCCGGACGGTTACGTGAGCAGCCTCGGACAGTTCCAGGATGCGGGCGAGCTGTGTCAGGGTTGCGGCGCGGTCACCGACCCTGATGCGCAGCGCCGCTTCGTGGATCACAGTCTCGTACGGGATTGGGTCGGGGCGCTCGATGATGACTCTCCGCCTCATACGGTGGTCCACCCAGCGTTCCAGCTCGCTCTCCGGGAAGTCCGGGTTCACGTACGAAAAGAGGGCGCGCGCGTACTCCTCCGTCTGAAGGAGGCCGGGAACGTGCAGGAAGTCCACGTCCCACCGGTAGCTCGCGTGATGCTCCAGCTCAGACAGGTCCAGGAACGAGGTGGGCAGAGAGCCCCGGTACTCCTCCCACCAGCCGCACACCCGATCGGTGGCCATGGCCACCAGCGCCTCGATCAACTCGGTGTCCGTGCAGGCGTAGTGCGCGGCAAGCCGCCGTACGCGGTCCCCGCTCACACCCGCTGTTCCGAACTCGATCTGACTTACCTGAGCCGAGTCCGTCCCGAGCAGGGCAGCGGCTTCGCGGCCCTTGAGGCCGGCGGCTTCACGTAGCTTCCGCAGCTCAGCACCCAGACGCGCCTGGCGTGCGGTGGCTTCCTTCCTGCGCGCCATGTCTTCCTCCCGCGCCCAACTGCCATGAAGACCATCCTCGTTCGAGGGTCAGATTACGGCAACGACTTGCGCGGTCCCAAATTGTGGCCCTACCGTCGGTGACGCAACGCACACACAGCGGAAGCGCACCGCTCCGTCTCTGTCATGACGGCTGCGGCAATGCCACCGCGCGCGAAGATCCCTGGCCTCACCGGAGTTGATGACGCATGCCCGAAACCTGGGACTACACCCTCTACATCCCGAACGACCTCAGAGCCGTCACGGTCTGCCGCCGCACCCTGCGCCTGATCCTGACGATGCACGGGCTGATCGGCCTCGTCGACACGGCGGAGCTTCTCGCGGCGGAGCTGGTCTCCAACGCGGTACGCCACACGAAGGGGCCGGCCGCGCTCAGGGTGCGCAGGACGCCGGAGGGCGTGGTGTGGATCGGGGCGTGGGACACGGACCCCGGGCCGCCCCGGCCTCCGCGACCGTTGGACCAGGTCGCCGAGCCGGCGGAGGAGGGGCGGGGCCTGGCGTTGATCCAGGCCTGCGCGGACTACTGGGGTTGGCAGCCGTCGGCCAGGTTCGGGAACCGGGGCAAGTTCGTGTGGTGCGAACTGGAGGCCGCGTGACGGTCGGCTGCTGAAGCGGGGTCAGGGCAGGACGGCCCGGAAGTCGTCCCTCAGCTCCGCCAGCTGCGCCTCGTATCCCGCCCTGTGCTCCGCCAGCTGCGCCGGGTTGATGGTGTGGTGGGGGACCGGGCCGTCCGCGAGCAGGCCCGGTATCGCCTGGAACGCCTTGGCCGCCGCCTCCCAGTGCGCGCCCCCGCGGCCCCGCGCCTTCGCCAGGTTGACGTAGGCGTCCGTCCTGATGCGGCTCATGCGCTGCTTCGGGCCGTCCTTCGCGGGGAAGTCGCCCGGGCTCGGCAGCTTGCGGCCGGTCTCGGCGACATAGTGCAGGACGGCGAGTGCCGCGAACAGCCGCCCGGACCGCCTCAGTTGGCTCTCCCTCTGCTGTGCCATGGGCGAATCATTGCCATGCCCGCGCCCCTTCACCCATCGAACTCCGGCCCCGCGAACACGTGTACAACTTTCGGTCGCCCCCGCGAGTCGATTCAGGTGGCGCATGCGTGCGCTCCACGGCGTTCAGGGGGACGCCTGTACGACATTCAAGGGGGACTTTCCATGACTCACCAGACATCCGGGCGGGCCGGCGTGCTCGCGGCCACCCTCGGTGCCGCCCTGCTCATACCGGCCGTCACGGCCGCCACCCCGGCCGCCGCCGCCACGCCCACCGTGAGCTGTACGTCCGCCAAGGCGGGCCTCGCCGCCAAGCTGCAGAAGGACATCACGGCCGCCCTCGCGGGCCGCGAGGGCACCGTCGCCATCGGCCTGTACGACCGTGGCACGAAGACCACCTGCGCCCTCCGGGCCACCAGCGCCTACGACTCGGCCAGCACCGTCAAGGTCACCGTGCTCGCCACACTGCTGTGGGACGCGAAGAAGCACAACCGGTACCTGACGGACACCGAGGCCTCACTCGCCAAGGCCATGATCACCAAGTCCGACAACGACGCGACCAGCAAGCTGTGGAAGCAGCTGGGCATGACGAAGATCAAGGGTTTCCTGGCCGCTGCCGGGATGACGAAGACCACGCCGGGCGCGAACGGTTACTGGGGCCTGACCCAGGAGAACGTCACCGACGAGCAGAAGCTGCTCCAGCTCGTCACCGCCAAGAACAGCGTGCTGAGCGACAACTCCCGGGCCTACATCCTGAAGTTGATGGGACAGGTCATCTCCTCGCAGCGCTGGGGCACGCCCGCCGGTGCGCCGTCCTCCGTCGCGGTGCACGTCAAGAACGGCTGGCTGCAGCGCTCCACCCACGGCTGGCGCGTGCACAGCCTGGGCACCTTCAACGGCGCCGGTCACGACTACACGATCACCGTGCTGACGCAGGACAACAGCACCATGAACTACGGCGTCACCACCATCCAGAACGTCGCCAGGGCCATCCACAAGGACCTGGTGCCGACCACCGCCGGCGCCACGCGCTACACCCCGACCAGCCGGCCCAGCGAGGCGTTCGTCGCGGTGCCCGCGCAGGGCTGAGGCTTCACGAGGCGGTCTCCCGCCGGTCACCGGACCGCCCTACGGTGACGGGCATGCGTCTGAGAACCGTACTCGCCACCCTCACCGCCGGCCTGGCGGCGGTCAGCTGCCTGACCACCGCCGGGCCCGCGAGCGCCCGCGCGGCCGCCGTCGGCACGGCGAACCCGCACGCCTGTTCGCCGGCCGTCTCCCTCACCCGCTTCAGCGACGCGCTCGACAAGACGACCTACGACGGCACCTTCGTCGGCAACTTCTCCGCCCTCGCGGTGGACCGGGACGGCTCGCTCGCGGCCCTGGCGGACCGGTCGTCCCTGTTCGGCCTGGACCCCCGGTCCCTCCAGCCGAAGGCGGCCGTCCACCTCGCCGACGAGAAGGGCGCCGACCTCGACTCCGAGGGACTCGCCATCGACGGCGACGGCACCCGGCTCGTCAGCTCCGAGACCGAGCCGTCCGTACGCCGCTACTCCCGCGACGGCAGGATCCTCGGCCGGCTCCCGGTGCCGGCCTCCCTCCGGGTCGCCCCGGCCGGCCGCGCCACCGCCAACCAGACCTTCGAGGGCCTGACCCTGCTGCCCGGCGGCCACCGGCTGCTGGCCTCGATGGAGTACGCGCTCTCCGGCGACAGCACGGGGATCGTCCGTTTCCAGACCTGGGAGCGTGCGCGGGGCGACCGCTTCCGGCTCGCGGCCCAGTACGCCTACCGCACCGACGCCGGCCTCGGCGTCCCCGAGGTCCAGGCCACGCCCGACGGCCGCCTCCTCGTCCTGGAGCGCGGTTTCACCTCCGGCGTGGGCAACACCGTCCGCCTCTACCTGGCCGACCCGCGCCACGCCACGGACACCAGCGGCATCGAGAACCTCACCGGCCGGCCGGACGTCCACCTGGTCAGGAAGACCCTGCTCACCGACCTCGCCACCTGCCCGCCCCTGGGCGCCACGGCGAAGCAGCCGCAGCCGAACCCCCTGCTGGACAACATCGAGGGCATGACGGTCACGGGCCGTGACCGCACCGGCCGCCTGAAGGTGCTGCTGGTGAGCGACGACAACCAGAACGCGGCGCAGACGACGCGGTTCTATTACTTGCGAGTACGCGTCTGACGGATGCCTCCGGTTTGTTGCGGAGGGATGAAATCCGCTTGATGGGGCGTTGGTGCCTTCCGGTAGACCAGGTCGACAGGAAGGCACCGGCGTGGCAACGCAACGGGGATGGGCACGAAGGCTGGCGGGCTACGCCTGGCGATATCCCAAGGACGTCGTCCTGGCCCTCGGCTCCTCCCTCGCGGGCATGGCCGTTCTCGCCGTCGTCCCGCTGATCACCAAGGTGATCATCGACGACGTGATCGGGGACCACAGCCGCGGCATGGCCCCCTGGGCCGGTGCCCTGGTCGGCGCGGCCCTCCTGGTCTACGCCGCCACCTACGTCCGCCGCTTCTACGGTGGCCGGCTCGCCCTCGACGTCCAGCACGATCTGCGGACCGAGATGTACGGCACGATCATCCGGCTCGACGGCCGCCGCCAGGACGAGCTGTCCACCGGGCAGGTGGTCGGCCGGGCCACCAGCGACCTCCAGCTGATCCAGGGCCTGCTCTTCATGCTCCCGATGACCATCGGGAACATCCTGCTCTTCGTGATCTCCCTGGTGATCATGGCGTGGCTGTCGCTGCCGCTGACCCTGGTCGCGCTCGCCGTCGCGCCCGCGCTCGGCTGGATCGCCCGGTGGAGCCGGACGAAACTGCACCCCGCCACCTGGTACGCCCAGGCTCAGGCCGCCGCGGTCGCGGGCGTGGTCGACGGCGCCGTGAGCGGCGTACGCGTGGTGAAGGGCTTCGGGCAGGAGGAGCAGGAGACCGGGAAGCTCCGGGAGGTCGGCCGCCGCCTGTTCGCCGGACGCCTGCGCACCATCCGCCTGAACAGCAAGTACACCCCCGCCCTGCAGGCCGTACCCGCGCTCGGCCAGGTCGCCATGCTGGCCGTGGGTGGCTGGCTCGCCGTACGCGGACACATCACGCTCGGTACCTTCGTCGCCTTCTCCACCTACCTCGCCCAGCTCGTCGGCCCCGTCCGCATGCTCGCGATGGTCCTCACGGTCGGCCAGCAGGCCCGCGCCGGCACCGAGCGCGTCCTGGAGCTGATCGACACCGAGCCGACGCTGAAGGACGGCACGAAGGAGCTGCCCGCCGACGCGCCCGCGACCGTCGAGTTCGACGACGTGTCCTTCGCGTACGACAGCGGCGCGCAGGTCCTCGACGGGCTCAGCCTGGAGATCCGGGCCGGTGAGACCCTCGCCGTCGTCGGCTCCTCCGGCTCCGGCAAGTCCACCCTCTCCCTGCTCCTGCCGCGCTTCTACGACGTCACCCACGGCGCCGTCCTGATCGGCGGCCACGATGTGCGCGAGCTGACCCTGGACTCGCTGCGGGCCGCGATCGGCCTGGTCCCGGAGGACTCCTTCCTCTTCTCGGACACGGTCCGCGCCAACATCGCCTACGGCCGCCCGGACGCCGGCCAGGAGGAGATCGAGGCCGCCGCCCGCGCCGCCCAGGCGGACCGTTTCATCGCCGAGCTGCCCGAGGGCTACGACACCACGGTCGGCGAGCACGGCCTGACCCTCTCCGGCGGCCAGCGCCAGCGCGTGGCGCTCGCCCGCGCCCTGCTCACCGACCCGCGCCTGCTGGTCCTGGACGACGCCACCTCGGCCGTGGACGCCCGCGTCGAGCACGAGATCCACGAGGCGCTGAAGCAGGTGATGGCGGGCCGCACCACCCTGTTGATCGCCCACCGCCGCTCCACCCTGAACCTCGCCGACCGCATCGCCGTCCTGGACGGCGGCCGGCTCGCCGACCTCGGCACCCACGAGGAGCTGCAGGAGCGCTCGGCCCTCTACCGCCGGCTGCTGACCGACCCGGACGAGCTGGGCGGGGTCTCCCCGGGCCATGACCGCCCGGCCGAGCCGCAGGAGGACACCTCCCTCCGCGACGAGCTGGACGCGGAGTTCGACGCCGAGCGCGGCGTGACCCGCAGGCTGTGGACCGGCGACCGCGCGCCCAAGGACCAGGCGTTCAGCGGCTCCCCGGCCACCCCGGAACTCCTCGCCCAGGTCGATGCGCTGCCCCCGGCCACCGACACCCCCGACATCGACGAGGGCCGGGCGGTCCTCCCGGAGGACTCCTACGGCCTGCGCCGTCTGCTGCGCGGCTTCCGCACGCCGCTGCTCGTCAGCCTGCTGCTGGTCGCCGTGGACGCGGGCGCCGGCCTGCTGCTGCCAGTGCTGATCCGGCACGGCATCGACCAGGGCGTCACCCGGACGGCCCTCGGGGCGGTGTGGGCGGCCGCCCTGCTCGGCCTGCTGACCGTCCTCGTCCAGTGGGCCGCGCAGACCGGCGAGACCCGGATGACCGGCCGTACCGGCGAACGCGTCCTGTACACGCTGCGGCTGAAGATCTTCGCCCAGCTCCAGCGGCTCGGCCTCGACTACTACGAGCGCGAGCTGACCGGGCGGATCATGACCCGGATGACGACGGACGTCGACGCCCTGTCGACGTTCCTGCAGACCGGTCTGGTCACGGCGTTCGTCTCCGTCGTCACCTTCTTCGGCATCATGGTCGCCCTGCTCGTGCTCGACGTGCAGCTGGCCCTCGTCGTGTTCGCCACCCTGCCCCCGCTCGCCGTCGCCACCTTCTTCTTCCGCCGGGCGAGCGTGAAGGCGTACCAACTCGCCCGCGAGCGCGTTTCGGTGGTGAACGCCGATCTCCAGGAGTCGGTGGCGGGACTGCGCATCGTGCAGGCGTTCCGGCGGGAGCGGGACGGTGCGCGGCGGTTCGCCGAGCGCAGCGACAGCTACCGCGGCGCCCGCATCCGCGGCCAGTGGCTGATATCGATCTACTTCCCCTTCGTCCAGCTGCTGTCCTCGGTCGCCGCGGCGGCCGTGCTGATCGCGGGCGCGGGACGGGTGGAGGCGGCCACGCTGACCACGGGCGCGCTGGTGGCGTACCTGCTCTACATCGACCTGTTCTTCGCGCCCGTCCAGCAGCTCTCCCAGGTCTTCGACGGCTACCAGCAGGCCACGGTGTCGCTGGGCCGCATCCAGGAGCTGCTGCGCGAGCCGACGTCCACCGAGGCCGCCGCCGAACCCCTCGACGTCTCGTCCCTGCGCGGTGACATCGCCTTCGAGGACGTGTCCTTCGCGTACGGCGACGACGAGGAAGCACTCACCGGTGTCGACCTGACGGTCCCGGCCGGGCAGACGGTCGCCTTCGTCGGTGAGACGGGCGCCGGGAAGTCGACGCTGGTGAAGCTGGTGGCCCGGTTCTACGACCCCACCGCGGGCCGGGTCACGGTCGACGGCACGGATCTGCGGGCCCTGGACCTCACCTCGTACCGGCACCGGCTCGGGGTCGTCCCGCAGGAGGCGTACCTCTTCCCCGGCACGATCCGCGACGCCATCGCCTACGGCCGTCCCGACGCCACCGACGCCGAGGTGGAGGCGGCGGCCCGGGCGGTCGGGGCGCACGAGATGATCGCCACGCTGGAGGGCGGCTATCTGCACGAGGTCGCCGAGCGCGGCCGCAACCTCTCGGCCGGCCAGCGCCAGCTGATCGCCCTCGCCCGCGCGGAACTGGTCGACCCCGACATCCTGCTCCTCGACGAGGCCACCGCCGCCCTCGATCTGGCCACGGAGGCCCAGGTCAACCAGGCCACCGACCGCCTGGCGGGCCGCCGTACGACCCTGGTGGTGGCCCACCGGCTGACCACCGCGGCCCGCGCGGACCGGGTGGTGGTGATGGACCACGGCCGGGTCGCGGAGGACGGCACCCACGAGGAACTGCTGGCTCGCGGTGGCCGGTACGCCGAGCTGTGGCGGACCTTCGTGGGCCAGTCCGAGCCGGAGGAGCCGGTGGGCGCCTCCCGCTGAGCCCGGCCGGCACCCCGACGCGCCCCCGGCGACGCGCGCCACTGCGACCGGCCGACGGTCCGACGCGGTCTCCGGCGATGCGTGCCGCGGGGACCGCCGATGGCCTGGGTGTGGGTCCGGCCGGTGTGCGGCCTCCGGTGGCGCCTCCTTCTGAGCCCGGCTGACATCCCGACGCGCCCCCGGCGACGCGCGCCACTGCGACCGGCCGACGGTCCGACGTGGTCTCCGGCGACGCGCGCCACTGCGACCGGCCGACGGCCCGGTGGGGGCTCGCCGGTGTGCGGCCCCCCGGCGACGCGTGCCGCTGACGGTCGTGCAACCATCCGACACATGTCGTGCGTCCGTACATCAGTACGGCCATCGGGGGACGGACGACCGCGACAGGGGGAGGACGACAGTGGACAGTGGTGGGATACGCCGACGGCTGGCGCTCGGCGCGGCCGTGCTGGCCGCGTCCGGGGCGCTCGCGCTCACGGCCACCGGTACCGCACAGGCCGGCTCGGCCCGCGGCTGCTCGGGGCACGAGGTGCGGACCCTGCCGTTCCGCACCGGCGTCACGCACGTGTACAAGCATGACGGCTACGTCTGCGCCATCACCGTCGCCAGACACCCCGGCCCCACCCAGACCATGTCGGTCAGCGTGCAGGCACGCGGCAACCGGCCGGTCGTCGACAAGGGCCGCTACAAGCACCACGCCGGCCCGGTCACCGTGCACGCCGGGCACCGCTGCGTGTGGATCACGGGCTCGGTGGGGCGGTACACGGTCAGCTCCGGCTGGATCCTGTGCTGAGCGCACCGACCGGATCGTGAGGCCCGCTCAATCCCCTCTGGCGTGACGGCAGTTGCTGGGATAGCTTCCGGCGCACATTTGTCTCACAGGGGAGAGTGCGCATGCGCAAGGCGCTCAGATGGCTGCTGGCGCTCACGGTGTTCATAGGCACGCTGAGCACAGCGGGCGCGGCCACCGCCGCACAGTCCGAGCCCACCGACATCAAGGACCGGCTGCTGTCCATACCGGGCATGAGCCTGATCGACGAGAAGCCGTACCCCGGCTATCGCTACTTCGTCCTGAACTACACCCAGCCGGCCGACCACCGTCATCCGGACCGGGGCACCTTCCAGCAGCGCATCACCGTGCTGCACAAGGACACGAGCCGCCCGACGGTCTTCTACACCAGCGGCTACAACGTCTCCACGACCCCCTCGCGCCGCGAGCCCACCCAGATCGTGGACGGCAACCAGGTCTCCCTGGAATACCGCTACTTCACCCCGTCCCGCCCCGCCCCGGCCGACTGGTCCAAGCTCGACATCTGGCAGGCGGCGAGTGACCAGCACCGCGTGTACGAGGCCCTGAAGTCCGTCTACCCCGCCAACTGGCTGGCCACGGGCGGCTCCAAGGGCGGCATGACGGCCACGTACTACGAGCGGTTCTACCCGCACGACATGGACGGCGTGGTCGCTTACGTCGCCCCGAACGACGTCGTGAACGACGAGGACTCGGCCTACGACCGCTTCTTCGCCCGCGTCGGCACCAAGGAGTGCCGGGACCGGCTGAACGCCGTGCAGCGGGAGGCGCTGGTGCGCCGCGAGCCGCTGGAGCGGAAGTACGCGCAGTACGCGGCCGGCAACGGCTACACCTTCGGCACCATCGGCGGTCTGGACAAGGCGTACGAGGCCGTCGTCCTCGACTACGTGTGGACTTTCTGGCAGTACAGCCTGCTGAAGGACTGTGACACTGTCCCCGCCGACGCGGCCACCGCGAGCGACGACGAGATCTGGAAGTCGGTCGACACCATCTCCGGCTTCTCCGCCTACACCGACCAGGGCCTGGAGCAGTACACGCCGTACTACTACCAGGCGGGCACCCAACTCGGCGCACCGGCGATCCACTTCCCCTGTATCGAGCGGAAGTTGATCCGCTACGGCTACCAGCCGCCGCGCCACTTCGTGCCCCGCTCCATCCCGATGCGCTTCCAGCCGCGGGCGATGCGGGACGTGGACAGCTGGGTCCGCCACCACGCCGCGCACATGCTCTTCGTCTACGGCCAGAACGACCCGTGGGGTTCCGAGCGGTTCCGGCTCGGCGCGGGCGCCCGTGACTCCTATGTCCTCACCGCGCCCGGCCTGAACCACGGCGCGAACGTCGCGGGCCTGGTCCCCGGCCAGAAGGCCCTCGCCACCGCGCGCATCCTGCAGTGGGCGGGCGTGGCCTCGCCGGCGGTCCGGGCGAACCCGTCGGCGGCGAAGCCGCTGGCCCGCTACGACGCGAAGCTGGACGTCCGGGACGTGGAGCGCGAGCCGGCGCTGCGGCCCTGAGGCCGGCTGACACCCGGGCCGCGACGGCGGGTTACGGCACCGCCGGACCCCGCCGTCGTGGCGCGGACGCCGTCGTGGCCCGGACGCCGTCGTGGCCCGGACGCCGTCGCGGCGCCGCCCGGCGCTCAGCCCGTCGGCCGGCGGCGGCCGTGTTCACAGGCGCCGGGCGCAACCCACCGGGTCGCGGCCGCCGATGTGGACGTACAGCACGGTCGACGCGGGGCAGCCGTCGCGGGCCGGTGCCGCCTCGGTGATCCGGTACTGGGGTCCGTGCCGCCCCGAGCCGTCGCACGGCGTCTCGCGGACCTGCCCGTCACCGGAGCCGTACACGCAGTCGCCCGGTATGGTCCGCGGGCCGCCCCCGCCGCCGGGATCGCCGGGGTGCGGGCGTTCCAGGCCGCGCATGCAGGCGTAGCCCCGCGGGACCGCCCCGTCGCCGTCCTCGTCGCCGGCCGCGGCCCGGGCGCTGATGTGCAGCACGAAATCGGTGGTCGCCGGGCACAGCGGGCCGTCGGTGACCGCACCCTCGTAGCGGGCGACGACCCTGGCCGCCGCCCGCTCGCTCGTACACGGCACCTCGGTGAAGCCGGCCGTCCCGAAGGAACTGCACTCGCCGGCCGCGAGGAACTCGGCGCCGTAGCCACCGGTGGTGGCCGACGTGGACCGGGCGCTGCCCACCGGGGCGTCCGCCGGGCCCCGGCAGCCGGACAGGGCCGGCAGGGCGGCGGCCACGAGGGCGGTGAGCAGCAGCCGGCAGCGCACTCCCGCGGCACCGTTCATCGCGAACCCCCAGACGCCCCCTCCAGCGCGGCCCGGGCGCCGGGGCCACGCCGGCCGTATGGGAGGGTTTCCGCGTGTCGAGGGTGTTACGCCCGGTGCGCTGCGTATGTCTCGTACGACAGCCCGTACCCGATGGGGTACAGCACCTGTGCCGGATCGTCCGCCCGCTGTACCGGCACCGGCAGCTTCCCGCGCGGTGCCACCCGCCCGGCGATCACCCGTGCGGCGGCCCGCAGTTCGGTGTCGGTCCAGCAGTACGTCGCCACACAGCCCTTCACCGACGGCAGCTGGGCGACGTCGTAGGGGTTGCGGACGGCCACCGCCACCACCGGTCTGCCCGTCGCCAGCAGCCGCTCCACCAGCGTCCGCTGCGAACTGCCCGCCGTCACGTTGTACGTGGCCACGACCACCGCGTCCGCCTCCTGCGCGGCCGTGACCGCCTTGGTGATGGTCGCGGCCGAGGGTGTGGTGCCGGTCGGGAGGGCCGTGGCGGTGAAGCCCAGTTCGGTGAGGGCGGCGGCCAGCACACCGGTGGGCGGGCCGGTGGTGCCGGACGGCGAGGCCGGGTCGGCGCCGACGACCAGGATCCCGTGGGTGGTACGGGGGTCGAGCGGGAGCAGGCCGTCCTCGTTGACCAGCAGGGTCGTGGTCCGCTCGGCGATCCGGTCGGCGGCGGCCAGATGGGCTCTGGTGCCCACCGTGCGGTCCACGCCCGCCCGGCTGACGTAGGCGTCGCTGAGGAGTCCGAGCCGGGCCTTGAGGCGCAGGATGCGCAGGATCGATTCGTCCAGGCGGCCCTCGGTCAGCTCGCCCTCCTGGACGGCCTTCAGGACCGCGTGCCAGGCCACGTCGATGGACGGCGGGTTGAGCAGTTGGTCGACGCCGGCCTTGAGCGCGAGCACCGGCACCCGGTCGTCGCCGTACTTCGTGCGGACGCCCTCCATGCCGAGCGAGTCGGTGATCACGACCCCGTCGTAGCCGAGTTCGCCGCGCAGGATGCCGGTGAGGATCGGGTGGGACAGGGTGGCCGGGTCACCGGAGTCGTCGAGGGCCGGGAACTGGATGTGCGCGGTCATGATCGAGTCGATGCCCGCCCGGATCGCGGCCCGGAAAGGCACCGCGTCCAGCCTTTCCCACAGCCCCCGGCTGTGGGTGATGACCGGGAAGCCGTAGTGGCTGTCGACGGCGGTGTCCCCGTGGCCCGGGAAGTGCTTGGCGGTCGCCGCGACCCGGGACGCCTGATAGCCCTTCACCTCGGCGGCCACCAGTCCGGCCACCGCCTCCGGGTCGGCGCCGAAGGACCGGACGCCGATGACCGGGTTGGCCGGGTTGACGTTCACGTCGGCGTCGGGCGAGTAGTCCTGGTTGATGCCCATCGCGCGCAACTCGGCGCCGGAGATGCGGCCGAGGGTGCGGGCGTCGGAGCGGGAGCCGCCCGCGCCGATCGCCATGGCGCCGGGGAAGAGGGTCGCGGGCTTGCCGACCCGGCAGACGGCGCCGTGCTCCTGGTCGGTGGCGATGAGCACCGGCAGTCCGCGCGGCTGGTCCAGGGAGGCCCGCTGGATGCCGTTGGACAGGTCCGCGATCTGGTGCGGGTCGCGGGTGTTGTGGGCCCAGGTGAAGTAGATGATGCCGCCGACGCGGTACTTCGCGATCAGCTCGGCGGCCGTGCGGACCCCGATCTCCTTGAGGTTGGCGTCGACGTCGGCCTGGTCCGGGGCGATGGCGGAGTGGCCGTAGACCCGCATCACGAAGAGCTGGCCGACCTTCTCCTCCAGCGACATCCGGGAGATCAGGGCACGCAGGTGGTGGTCGTCGGGGGTGGCGGCGCGGGCGGTCGTCGGTACGGTCAGCGCGGCGGTGAGACCCGCGGTCGCGGCGAGCACGGCGCGTCTGGACGGCCGTGCGGTGTTTCCCGTGCTTCCCGTGCTGGTGTCGTGCACGTGCGCTCCTTCCAGAGGAGAACCGCTGAAGGAAACTTCCGAGGAGTCACCAATATCCGGGAAGTTTCTTTCCGTCAAGGGAATGCACAGTACCCGCGCAGGGGGCCGCCACCGGCGCATGGGAGGGAGGGCGCGCCGGTGGCGGCGGGCCGCCGGCCGTGCCGCGGCGGAAAGGGTGGGCCGGCGCTCGCGGTCAGTCGCGGAGGGCCGACACCACCGGAAGAAGGAAGGGGTCGAAGGAAGGGGTCGATGGAAGGGGTCCATCCTCTGGACTTCGATGACCGGAGTGCGGACGAGCGGTCATCATGCGGCCATGCCCGCAGTCGACATCCCCGGTTCCAAGTCCATCACCGCCCGCGCGCTCTTCCTCGCGGCCGCCGCCGACGGCGTCAGCACCCTCGTCCGGCCGCTGCGCTCCGACGACACCGAGGGCTTCGCCGAGGGCCTGACCCGGCTGGGCTACCGGGTGGGCCGCACCCCGGATGCCTGGCAGGTGGACGGCCGCCCGCAGGGACCCGCGCTCGCCGAGGCCGACGTCTTCTGCCGCGACGGCGCCACCACCGCCCGCTTCCTGCCCACCCTGGCCGCCGCCGGCCACGGCACCTACCGCTTCGACGCCTCCCCGCAGATGCGCCGCCGCCCCCTCGGACCGCTCAGCCGCGCCCTGCGCGACCTGGGTGTCGATCTGCGGCACGAGGAGGCGGAGGGCCACCATCCGCTCACCGTCCGGGCGGCCGGGGTCGAAGGCGGCGAGGTCGTCCTGGACGCGGGCGAGTCCTCCCAGTACCTCACCGCGCTGCTCCTGCTGGGCCCGCTCACCCGCCGGGGCCTGCGGATCCGGGTGACGGACCTGGTCTCGGCGCCGTACGTGGAGATCACGCTCGCGATGATGCGGGCGTTCGGCGTGGAGGTCGTCCGGGACGGCGCGGTGTACGACGTCCCGCCCGGCGGCTACCGGGCCACCACCTACGCCGTGGAACCCGACGCCTCGACCGCGAGCTACTTCTTCGCCGCGGCGGCCGTCACCCCGGGCCGCGAGGTCACCGTCCGGGGCCTCGGCGCCGGCGCGCTCCAGGGCGACCTGCGCTTCGTCGAGGTGCTCCGGCGGATGGGCGCGGAGGTCGAGGTGGGCGAGGACCGGACGACCGTACGCGGCACGGGAGAGCTGCGCGGGCTCACGGTGAACATGCGGGACATCTCCGACACCATGCCGACGCTGGCCGCGATAGCGCCGTTCGCTTCCGCCCCGGTCCGCATCGAGGACGTCGCCAACACCCGCCTGAAGGAATGCGACCGGCTCCAGGCCTGCGCGGACAACCTCCGGCGGCTGGGCGTGGACGTGGCGACCGGCCCCGACTGGATCGAGATCCGGCCGGCCCGGCCCGTGCCCGGGGTGGAGATCAAGTCCTTCGGCGACCACCGCATCGTGATGTCCTTCGCGGTGACCGCCCTGCGCACACCCGGCCTGTCGTACGACGACCCCGCCTGCGTACGCAAGACGTTCCCGGGCTTCCACGAGGCGTTCGCGGCGTCGCGCGCGGTCGGCTGACGGCCGCCGACTCCTCGGCCGCACACCGGAGCTGATCCCATACCACCCCCAGCACCGGATCCCCCTCCGCCCCCGCCCGCACCAGCCGCGAACACGTTCCGGGACGGCGGCCGGCCCGTCACGGGCAGCACGGTGAGGCGGCGGTGGGCGTACAGCGGCCGTACCAGGCGCGGCGCCAGCGCCACCCCGGCGCCCGCCTCCACCAGAGCGGTCAGCGCGGCCCAGTCGTTCACGGCGTGGCGCACGTCCGGGATGAAGCCGGCGGCCGCGCACACCGCGCGGGCCACCGCACCGCAGCAGCTCTCGGTGGCGCCGACGATCCAGGACTCGCCGGCCAGGTCCCGCAGGCAGGCGCGGTCGCGGGCGGCCAGCGGGTGATCTTCGGGCACCAGCAGGTCATGCCGCCGCCCTTCTCGGCCCGGGGGCGTCATCGGCCGGCCGGCGAATCACCCCGCCGACCCGGCCAGGGGATGGCGCGGCGCCCCCAGAGGTGTGGGGCGTGCGACCGGCCGCATACCGCCGGCAGACGACGGACGGCACGACGCGGTGCCTCATGTCGCGGTCGCGGGCCTCCCGGCGGAGCGCCTACGCCGCCTCGCCCAGCAGCCGTACGAGGTGGTCGCGGCCCGCGCCGAGCAGCTCGGGAAGCGGGGCGGCGGCCTCGTACCACCGCTTCTCGTACTCCCAGCACAGCCAGCCGTCCCAGCCGTGCCGGGAGAGGACCTCCACGCACTCGGTGAGCGGCAGCACGCCCGCACCGAGCGGTCGCGGGGTGGTGTCGTCGGCCGACGAGATGTCCTTGACCTGCACATACCCCAGGTGCGGGGCGAGGGCGGCGTATGTCTCCGAGGGCTGCTCACCGCCCAGCCAGGTGTGCATCACGTCCCACAGCGCGCCCACCTGCCGGTGTCCGACCGGGCCGAGGACGCGGATGACGTCGGCGCCGGTGCGGTGCGAGTCGTGGGTCTCCAGCAGGATGCGGACGCCGAGCGCCGCCGCGTCCTCGGCGGCGGTACCGAGCCGCCGGGCGGCGACGGCGTCGGCCTCCTCCCGGGGCCGGCCGGGATCCGCGCCGGGGAAGACACGGACGAAGGGCGCGCCCAGGTCATGGGCCAGCCGGAGGAGACCGCGGATCTCTTCCAGTACGGGACCGTCGTCGCCCGGGGCGGCGACGCGCGCGTACCCGGCGACGCCCAGCAGCTCGACCCCGGCACCCTGGAACAGGGCTGCGGCCTCGGCGCGTTCGGCCGGGGAGAGGCCGGGGTGCACCGGTTCCTCCGGGTGGGCGCGCAGTTCGACGCCGTGATAACCGTGTGCGGTCGCGAGCGCCAGGACCTCCGCGAGGGGCAGGCCCGGGACACCGAGAGTGGAGAACGCCAGCTTCATGGGCACGGAACGTACCCCTCAGTCGCCCGGTCCATGCAACTCCAACCGCCAGTCCTGGCCGATGAGATCCTTGCCGAAGGAGCGGTGCGGTTTCTCGCCGACGAGGACGAAACCGTGCCGCTGGTAGATACGGCGGGCCCCGCCGAGCACGTCGTTGGTCCACAGCACCAGGTCGCGGTAGCCGACCCCGCGCGCGAAGTCGACGACGGCCCGCACCAGCCGGTCGCCGACGCCGTGCCCGCGCGCCTCGGGCTCGACGAGCAGCAGCCGCAGCCGCGCGGTGCCCGGCGCGTCGTCCCGTACGCACATCACGCATCCCACCGGGCGCCCCTGCCCGCTGCCGGCCTCGCCCGAGCCGCGGGACCCTCCTCGCTCGGCGATCCACACCCGCTCCAGATGCGGGTCGTGGTCCTCGGCGAAGTCGGCGACGACCCGCGCGACGAGGCCCTCGTAGCCGGCGTTCCAGCCGTACTCGGCCGCGTACAGGGCGGCGTTGCGCTGCACGATCCAGCCCAGGTCACCGGGGCGCGGCTCACGCAGCACGACCTCGCCGGGCTCCGCGGCCGTTCCGTCCCCGAGGATGTCCCGAATGGTCCCCATGGCCTCGGCCAGCCGGGTCCGGTCCCGTGGGGCCACGGTGTCGAGCAGCGCCCCGACCGTCTCCCGGGCCCGCTCGTCCAGCAGTCCGGCCGCCTCCTGCCCACGCCCGGTGAGCCGCACCCGCCGCCGTCGTGGGTCGCTGTCCGACGGGCCGCGCTCGATCAGCCCGCCCTCCTCGAACCTGTTCAGGATCCGGCTCAGATATCCCGCGTCCAGACCGAGCCCCGTCCGCAGGTCGGCCGCGTCCAGCTGCGGGGCGTGCGCGAGTTCGTACAGCACTCGGGACTCGGTGAGGGTGTACGGGGCGTACAGGTGGCGGCCGTAGTCGAGGGCGCCGATGAGCCCGGTGTAGAAGCGGTTGAAGGAGCGGATGTCCTCGACGGTCATGGCACGACCCCGGATAGTTGACTGAGTCAGAGATCCCCTCCGAGAGTACGCCGTCGTTCGCGTCGCGTGAAGACACCGCGACCCCGGTGGGGACCGGTCGCAGGACGGCGACATTCGGCCGGTAAATGTCATGACTTTGCCAAGTTCATGGCGCACGTTGACCGCATGCTCATCGCCGGCCACCGCTGTCGCTCGCCTCCCCGGGGCGGAATGTGGCTCGCGGTCCGGTCCACGCGATCACTCAAGAAGGGGCGTCCATGGCCGAGTTGACTCGACGTAGACTCCTGGGTTCGGCCGCCGGCGCGCTGGGTGGCGCGGCGGCCCTCTCCCTCCTCCCGCCGAGCGTCCAGAAGGCGGTCGCCGCCGGACAGCCCCGGCGCAGCTCACTGCGCGACATCGAGCACATCGTCCTGCTGATGCAGGAGAACCGGTCCTTCGACCACTACTTCGGCACCCTCTCCGGAGTACGCGGCTTCGCCGACCCGCACGCGCTGAGGCTCGACAACGGGCGCAGCGTCTTCTACCAGCCGGACGCCCAGAACCCGAGGGGGTACCTGCTGCCCTTCCACCTCGACACCCACACGTCCAGCGCCCAGGCCATACCGTCCACCAGCCACGCCTGGTCGGTGCAGCACGAGGCGTGGAACGGCGGCAGGATGGACCAGTGGCTGCCGGCCCACCGCAAGGCCGACGGCGTCGACGGCCCCTACGTCATGGGCTACTACACGCGCGAGGACATACCGTTCCAGTTCGCGCTCGCCGAGGCCTTCACCATCTGCGACCACTACTTCTGCTCGGTGCTCGGCCCCACCTGGCCCAACCGGCTGATGTGGATGACCGGCTCCATCGACCCGGCCGGCACGCAGGGCGGCCCGGTCATCAACAACAAGGCCCCGACGCCGTACCGCTGGACGACCTACGCCGAGCGCCTGCAGGCGGAGGGGATCAGCTGGAAGGTGTATCAGCAGGACGACGACTACGGCTGCAACATGCTGGAGCAGTTCGCCACCTTCAAGAACGCCCAGCCGGGCACCGACCTCTACGAGCGCGGCATACGCCCGCAGCCCGAGGGGACCTTCGAGGACGACGCCCGGAGCGACCGTCTCCCCGCGGTGAGCTGGATCGTGCCGCCCAGCTACCAGTCGGAGCACCCGGACTACCTGCCCGCCGCGGGCGCCGACTTCGTGGCGTCGAAGATCGAGGCGATCGCGTCCAACCCGAAGGTGTGGCGGAAGACCGCCTTCATCCTCAACTACGACGAGAACGACGGCCTGTTCGACCACGTGGCCCCGCCCACGCCCGGCGCCGGAACGAAGGACGAGTTCATCGGCGGCCTCCCCGTCGGCGGCGGCTTCCGCGTTCCCGCGATCATCATCTCCCCCTGGACCGTGGGCGGCTGGGTCGCCACGGAGGCCTTCGACCACACCTCGGCCCTGCGGTTCCTGGAGTGCTTCACCGGCGTCGAGGAGCCGAACATCAGTGACTGGCGACGCGCCACCTTCGGCGACTTCACCAGCGCCTTCCGTTTCTCCCACACCCGCCCGCGCGCGCCCCGCCTGCCGGACGACACGGCGGAGCAGCTGGAGAAGGCGAAGGAGGAGGTGGAAACGCTGCCTGAGCCGACGCTGCCGGGCGCGGACCAGACGTTCCCCCACCAGGAGCGGGGCCACAGGCCGCACCTTTAGTGACAACGCCCCCAGGAGAACACCTGATCGCCACCGGCACGCCCTCCGACGACGGCGCCATGACCGACGCCAGGGACGCGGGGAACTGCGCACCCAGTCACAGCCGACCGGCACTGGACGGTCCGGCGCGGGCAGCACGGGCGCGCCTTTCCGGCGACGGCGCCATGGCCGACGCCAGGGGTGCGGGGAACTGCGCGTCCAGCCACAGCCGGCCGGCACTGGACGGTCCGGCGCGGGCAGCACGGGCGCGCCTTTCCGGCGACGGCGCCATGGCCGACGCCAGGGGTGCGGGGAACTGCGCGCCCAGCCACAGCCGGCCGGCACTGGACGGTCCGGCGCGGGCAGCACGGGCGCGCCTTTCCGGCGACGGCGCCATGGCCGACGCCAGGGACGCGGGGAACTGCGCGCCCAGTCACAGCCGGCCGGCACTGGACGGTCCGGCGCGGGCAGCACGGGCGCGCCTTTCCGGCGACGGCGTCATGGCCGACGCCAGGGGTGCGGGGAACTGCGCGCCCAGTCACAGCCGACCGGCACTGGACGGTCCGGCGCGGGGATCACGTCAGGGGTGCGGGGAACTGCGCGTCCAGCCACAGCCGGCCGGCACTGGACGGTCCGGCGCGGGGATCACGTCAGGGGTGCGGGGAACTGCGCGTCCAGCCACAGCCGGCCGGCACTAAACGGTCCGGCGCGGGCAGCACGGGCGCGCCTTTCCGGCGACGGCGTCATGGCCGACGCCAGGGGTGCGGGGAACTGCGCGCCCAGCCACAGCCAACCCGCACCCGACGGCCACCCGCACCACCGCCAGACCACCGAGGGCCACTCACCCCCAACGGCCACTCACCCCCGCGGCACTCCGGAGGAGCCCCGCACCATCAACTCTCCCCGTACCGAAGCGATCCCCCCGGGCGGCGGTTCCTCGCGGCCCATCGCGATACGCCCCGCCCGCGCCCCCGCCTCCGACAACGGCAGGCGCACCGTGGTGAGCGACGGCACCGCGTCGACGCTGAACGGCAGGTCGTCGAAGCCGGCCACCGAGACGTCCTCGGGGATGCGCAGGCCGGACTCGCGCAGGGCGGCGCAGGCGCCGAGGGCGACGGAGTCGTTCGCGGCCACGATCGCCGTCAGCGCGGGATCGCGGCGCAGCAGTTCCAGCGTGGCCTCGTAACCGGACCGGCGGTCATAGCGGCCGTACACCGTCCAGCGCGGGTCCTCCTCGAGGCCGGCCGCCTCCAGCGCCGCGCGGTGGCCCTGCAGGCGGTGCCGGGTGGTCGTCCGCTCCTCGGGTCCCGCGATGTAGCCGAGGCGGCGGTGGCCGAGGCCGATGAGGTGGTCCGTCAGCGCCCGGGCACCACCGCGGTTGTCGAAGGTGAGGGCGACGGCCCGGGTGTCCGGCGCCGGTGGACGCCCGCACAGCACCACCCGGGTCCCGGCCTCCGCCAGCTTCCGCAGCTTCGCCGCGACCGCCGCCGCGTGCGGCACGTTCTCCATGGCCCCGCCGGTCAGCACCACGGCCGCGGCCCGCTGCCGCTGGAGCAGGGTCAGGTACGTCAGCTCGCGCTCCGGTGATCCGCCCGTGTTGCAGACGACCGCCAGACGTTCTCCGCCCGCACGCCCGCCCGGCCCCCCGATCTCCGCCTGGATGGCGCTCGCCATGATTCCGAAGAACGGGTCGGCGATGTCGTTGACGAGGATGCCGACCAGGTCGGAGGTGGCGGCGGCGAGCGCGCTCGCGGGACCGTTGAGGACGTAGTCCAGCTCGTCCACCGCCCGCAGCACCCGCTCGCGCGTGGACGCGGCCACCGGGTAGTTGCCGTTCAGCACGCGCGACACCGTCGCGGGGGAGACCTGGGCGCGGGCCGCCACGTCCGCCAGGGTCACCGTCATCTGTCGTCCTCCGGTCGCGCGTCTTGCCGTACGCCCTCGTAGACAGCCAGACCCCGGTCCTGGTTCCGAGAGGCTGTCGAGCAGACCTTAAAGCCACGGACCCCCGTTGTTCGCCCCCTCGAACAACTCGAAGAGGACACGGTCTTGTACAGACCACTGGCAGGGGCTAGCTTCTCACCAGATAGAAAGCGCTTGCTGCACTACCGACGCTGCTGCTGAACGGGGCGCTGGCGCCCACGAAGGGGACTGACGTGACACGGAAGACGGTGCGTATCGCCATGAACGGCGTGACCGGGCGCATGGGCTACCGCCAGCACCTGGTCCGGTCGATCCTCGCCCTGCGCGAACAGGGCGGCCTCGACCTCGGCGACGGCACCGTGCTCTGGCCCGAGCCGATCCTGCTCGGCCGCCGCGAGCACGCCCTGAGGGAGATCGCCGAACGGCACGGCCTGGAGCACGTCGCCACCGATGTCGACGCCGTCCTCGCCGACCCCACCGTCGACATCTACTTCGACTCCCAGGTCACCTCCGCCCGCGAGGAGGCGATCAGGAAGGCCATCGCCTCCGGCAAGCACATCTACACCGAGAAGCCCACCGCGACCGGTCTCGACGGCGCCCTCCAACTCGCCCGTCTCGCCCGCGAGAAGGGCGTCAAGCACGGAGTCGTCCAGGACAAGATCTTCCTGCCGGGCCTGCTGAAGCTGAAGCGGCTCATCGACGGCGGCTTCTTCGGCCGCGTCCTCTCCGTCCGCGGCGAGTTCGGCTACTGGGTCTTCGAGGGCGACTGGCAGGCCGCCCAGCGCCCCTCCTGGAACTACCGCGCCGAGGACGGCGGCGGCATCGTCGTCGACATGTTCCCGCACTGGGAATACGTCCTCCACGAGCTGTTCGGCCGCGTGACATCCGTCCAGGCCCTGGCCACCACCCACATCCCCCAGCGCTGGGACGAACAGGGCAAGCCCTACGACGCCACCGCCGACGACGCCGCCTACGGCATCTTCGAACTGGAAGGCGGCGCCATCGCCCAGATCAACTCCTCCTGGACGGTCCGCGTCAACCGGGACGAACTCGTCGAGTTCCAGGTCGACGGCACCGAGGGCTCGGCCGTGGCCGGCCTGCGCAACTGCCGCGCCCAGCACCGGTCGGCCACCCCCAAGCCGGTGTGGGATCCGGACATCCCCGCCACCGAGGTCTTCCGCGATCAGTGGCAGGAGGTCCCCGGCAACGGCGAGTTCGACAACGGCTTCAAGGCCCAGTGGGAGTTGTTCCTCAAGCACGTCCACGCCGACGCCCCCTACCACTGGGACCTGCTCGCCGGCGCCCGGGGCGTCCAACTCGCCGAACTGGGCCTGCGGTCCTCCGCCGAGGGCCGCCGCATCGACGTACCGGAGATCGCACTGTGACCATCCAGCTCCCGGCCCCGGACGGCACGTTGCGCGCCTACGAGCCGCGCACCGAACCGCTGACCTTCTCCTCCGGCACCCCCTTCACCTCCCGCACCGTCTTCTCGGCGGCCCACGTCGTCGCCGACCCGTACGCCGACGTCTCGCCCGACTCACCCGCCGCCGTCCACTGGGACGCCACCCTCGCCTTCCGCCGCCACCTGTGGTCCCACGGACTGGGTGTCGCCGAGGCGATGGACACCGCCCAGCGCGGCATGGGCCTGGACTGGGCGGGCGCGGCCGAACTGATCCGCCGGTCGGCGGCAGAGGCGAAGGCGGTCGGCGGCCGCATCGCCTGCGGGGTCGGCACCGACCAGCTCACCGGGGGATCCCTGGCCGAGATCAGGGCGGCCTACGAGGAACAGCTCGCCGTCGTCGAGGAGTCGGGCGCCCAGGCCATCCTGATGGCGTCCCGGGCACTGGCCTCCACCGCCTCCGGCCCCGAGGACTACCTGGAGACCTACGGCCATCTCCTGCGCCAGTCCGCCGAGCCGGTGATCCTGCACTGGCTGGGCCCCATGTTCGACCCGGCGCTGGAGGGCTACTGGGGGTCGAGCGACCTCGACGCGGCCACCGGCACCTTCCTGGAGGTCATCGCCGCACACCCCGACAAGGTGGACGGCGTCAAGGTGTCGCTGCTGGACGCGCGGCGGGAGATCGACCTGCGTCGTCGCCTCCCCGACGGGGTCCGCTGCTACACGGGCGACGACTTCAACTACCCGGATCTGATCGCGGGCGACGACAAGGGTTTCAGCCACGCCCTGCTCGGTATCTTCGACCCGCTGGGCCCACTGGCGGCGGAGGCCGTACGGACCCTCGACACCGGTGACGTCCCGGGCTTCCGAACCCTCCTGGATCCCACGGTCGGCCTCTCCCGCCACCTCTTCCAGGCACCCACCCGCTACTACAAGACGGGCGTCGTCCTCCTCGCCTGGCTCGCGGGCCACCAGTCGCACTTCACGATGGTCGGCGGCCTTCAGTCGGCCCGCTCCCTCCCGCACCTCGCCCGCGCCTACGAACTCGCCGACGGGCTCGGCCTGTTCCCGGACCCCAAGGTCGCCGAGGAACGCATGAAGACCCTGCTGTCGCTGTACGGGGTGAACCGATGACCGGCACCGGACTCGAACGCCTCGCCATCAACCAGGTGACGGTGAAACAGCTGTCCATGCCCGAACTGGTAGATGCCTGCGTGCAGTTGGGTGTACCAGCCGTGGGCCTGTGGCGTGAGCCGGTCCAGTCGTACGGGGTGGAGAAGACAGCCGAACTGGTCCGCGACGCGGGCCTGACGGTGACGACCCTGTGCCGGGGCGGCTTCCTCACGGCGATCGACCCGGAGGAGCGGGCGGCAGCCCTGGCCGACAACCGCCGTGCGGTCGAGGAGGCGGCCACGCTCGGCACGGACACCCTGGTCCTGGTCTCGGGAGGCCTCCCGCCCGGTGCGAAGGACCTGCGGGCCGCCCGGGAGCGCATCGCCGACGCCCTGACCGAACTGGCCCCCTACGCCGAGGCACACGGAGTCCGCCTGGCCATCGAGCCCCTGCACCCCATGTACGCGTCCGACCGCTGCGTGGTCTCCACCCTGGCCCAGGCCCTGGACCTCGCCGAACGCTTCCCCGCGCACCAGGTCGGGGTGACCGTGGACACGTACCACATCTGGTGGGACGACCAGGCCCCCGCCCAGATCGCCCGCGCGGGCGCGGCGGGCCGCATCCACACCTTCCAGCTCGCCGACTGGACCACCCCCCTCCCCGAGGGCGTCCTCAACGGCCGCGGCCAGATCGGGGACGGCTCGATCGACATGCGTAAGTGGAAGGCATACGTGGAGCAAGCCGGCTACACGGGCCCGATCGAGGTCGAACTCTTCAACGAGGGGCTGTGGGCGCGGGACGGCCGGGAGGTACTGGCGGAGACGGCGGCACGCTTCGTGGAGCATGTGATCCGCTAGGGAAAGAGCGCGGGAGCCCGTGCAACCCCCAACCCCCTTCTTCACAGCGCCGCGACCTCTTCGGCCGTCGGGTACGACTCCTGCGCCCCCCGCTTCGTCACGGCCGCCGCCCCGACCCGGGCCGCGTAGGCCGCCGCCTCCCGAAGGGGCACCCCCGTCCCCAGCCGCCACGCCAGCGCCGCCGTGAACGCGTCACCGGCGCCCGTGGTGTCCACCGCGTCCACCTTCACCGACGGCACCCGCGCCACGCCCGAACCGTCGCACACCAGCGCGCCTTCCGCGCCCAGCGTCACCACCACCGAGCGCGGGCCCCGGGCGGGCAGCAGCCGCGCCCAGTCCTCCGGGTCCCCGCCCACGCAGGCGTCCCCCAGAATCATCCGCGCCTCGTGCTCGTTGACGATCAGCGGGTCGCAGGCCGCCAGCACCTCGGACGGCAGTGGACGCGGCGGCGACGGGTTCAGCACGAAACGGCTGCCGGGAGCCAGCTTCCGTACGACCTCCACGACCGTCTCCAGCGGGATCTCCAGCTGCGCCGAGACCACCCGGGAGGCGTGGAAGAGGCGGCTCGCCGACCGGACGTCCTGCGGCGTCAGCCGGCCGTTCGCGCCCGGCGACACCACGATGCTGTTGTCCCCGCGGGGATCGACCGTGATCAGCGCGACGCCCGTCGGCGCCCCGCCCACCAGCACGCCCACCGTGTCGGTCCCGGCCGCGCGCAGGGAGTCGAGCAGCAGCCGGCCGTGCCCGTCGTCGCCGACCCGCGCCAGCAGGGCCGTACGCGCCCCGAGGCGGGCGGCGGCGACCGCCTGGTTGGCGCCCTTGCCGCCCGGGTGTACGGCCAGGTCACCGCCGAGCACCGTCTCGCCGGCGGCCGGCCGCCGCTCGACGTCGATCACCAGGTCGGCGTTGGCCGAACCCACGACCAGGAGATCGTAGTCGTACATCCGTCGACTCCCCTGAGAGAACAGAACTGCCCATCACTCGTCAGAGCCAGAAGACCGCGGCCAGGGTGATCAGGGTGGCCAGGGCCGTCAGGCCGCCGAAGACTCCGAAGGCTATGGCGATCTTCACGCTGGTGGGGCGGATCTCCCGCCAGCCCAGCTCCGCGGCCACGCCCCGGATCAGACGATGGCCCTCGGCGGACGAGAAGGTGTACTGGCCGGAGCCGTCCAGGTTCCGCTGCGATGTGAAGGACACGCTCCGGCCGACGGAGACCGTCCTGCCCAGCCGCACACCACTCAGGCCCACCTCGTACTCGACGGTGCGGACGACATCCGTGATGGAGAAGACCCTCTCCTTCGGTTGCACCGCGATGCGGTAGGTGTGCACCTGGCTGACGCGGCGACGGGACAAGAGGTCCTGCGACTGCGGGGCGTTCACGTCCACGGTCAGTTCCCAGCCCCGCTCCGCCGGGCACATCCGGTACGGAGTGCCCGTGGCGGCAGCCGCGAGGCGGGTGTAGAACTCCCCGGCGGAGCCTGTGCTGTTGGTGTCCGTCATGAGCACGCACAGTAACAGCGCCCTCTGTCACACCCTCCCGGTACCGTCGGAGCATGGCTCAACAGGCGGGGAACCCCACGGCCGAGCGGCGGCTCGCCACGCTCGAAGGCGTGCTGGAGCGCGTCACGTACGCCAATGAGGAGAACGGCTACACGGTCGCCCGGGTCGACACCGGAAGAGGCGCCGGAGACCTCCTCACGGTGGTCGGCGCGCTGCTCGGTGCCCAGGTGGGGGAGTCCCTGCGGATGGAGGGCCGCTGGGGGTCGCATCCGCAGTACGGCAAGCAGTTCCACGTCGAGAACTACACGACGCTCCTGCCCGCCACCGTCCAGGGCATCCGCCGTTACCTCGGCTCCGGCCTGGTCAAGGGCATCGGACCGGTCTTCGCCGACCGCATCACCCAGCACTTCGGGCTGGACACACTCAGGATCATCGAGGAGGAGCCCAAGCGGCTCATCGAGGTGCCCGGCCTCGGTCCGAAGCGGACCAAGAAGATCGCCGACGCCTGGGAGGAGCAGAAGGCGATCAAGGAGGTCATGCTCTTCCTCCAGACCGTCGAGGTGTCGACGTCCATCGCCGTGCGCATCTACAAGAAGTACGGCGACGCCTCCATCTCGGTCGTGAAAGAGCAGCCGTACCGGCTGGCCGCCGACGTCTGGGGCATCGGCTTCCTCACCGCCGACAAGATCGCCCAGTCCGTCGGCATCCCGCACGACAGCCCGGAGCGGGTGAAGGCGGGCCTGCAGTACGCGCTGTCCCAGTCCGCCGACCAGGGGCACTGCTTCCTGCCGGAGGAGCGGTTGATCGCGGATGCCGTCAAGCTCCTCCAGGTCGACACCGGGCTCGTCATCGAGTGTCTCGGGCAGCTGGCCCGGCCCCCGGAGGACGGGACGGATCCCGGGGTCGTCCGGGAGAAGGTGCCCGGGCCGGACGGCGGTGGCTCGGAGCCCGTGACCGCCGTGTATCTCGTGCCCTTCCACCGTGCGGAGCTGTCCCTCTCCTCCCAGCTGCTGCGTCTGCTGCGCACCGGCGACGACCGGATGCCGGCCTTCTGGGACGTGGACTGGGACAAGGCCCTCGGCTGGCTGAGATCGCACACCGGCGCCGATCTCGCCCCCGAGCAGGAGGCGGCGGTGAAGCTCGCGCTGAGCGAGAAGGTCGCCGTGCTGACCGGCGGGCCCGGTTGCGGCAAGTCCTTCACGGTCCGCTCGATCGTGGAGCTGGCCCGGGCCAAGCGGGCCAAGGTGCTGCTCGCCGCCCCGACCGGCCGTGCGGCCAAGCGGCTGTCGGAGCTGACCGGCGCCGAGGCGTCCACCGTCCACCGGCTGCTGGAGCTGAAGCCCGGCGGTGACGCGGCCTACGACAAGGACCGCCCGCTGGATGCCGACCTGGTGGTCGTGGACGAGGCGTCGATGCTGGATCTGCTGCTCGCCAACAAACTGGTGAAGGCGGTGCCGCCGGGGGCGCATCTGCTGTTCGTGGGGGACGTCGACCAGTTGCCCAGCGTGGGTGCGGGCGAGGTACTGCGGGACCTGCTCGCCGAGGACAGTCCCGTCCCCGCCGTCCGGCTCACCCGCGTCTTCCGGCAGGCGCAGCAGTCGGGCGTCGTCACCAACGCGCACCGGATCAACGCCGGGCAGCATCCGCTCACCGACGGGCTCAAGGACTTCTTTCTCTTCGTCGAGGACGACACGGAGGAGGCCGGGCGGCTCACCGTGGACGTGGCCGCCCGGCGCATTCCGGCCAGGTTCGGGCTCGACCCTCGGCGGGACGTGCAGGTGCTCGCGCCGATGCACCGAGGGCCGGCCGGCGCGGGCAACCTCAACGGCCTGCTCCAGCAGGCCATCACGCCCGGCCGGCCGGACCTGCCGGAGAAGCGGTTCGGCGGCAGGGTCTTCCGCGTCGGCGACAAGGTCACCCAGATTCGTAACAATTACGAGAAAGGGAAGAACGGCGTCTTCAACGGCACCGTGGGCGTGGTCACCTCGCTCGATCCGGTCGACCAGCGTCTGACGGTGCTGACGGACGAGGACGAGGAGGTTCCGTATGAATTCGACGAACTGGACGAGCTGGCACACGCGTACGCGGTGACCATCCATCGCTCGCAGGGGAGCGAATATCCCGCCGTGGTGATTCCCGTCACCACCGGAGCATGGATGATGCTCCAGCGGAACCTGCTGTACACGGCGGTGACACGGGCGAAACGACTCGTCGTCCTCGTCGGTTCACGCAAGGCGATCGGGCAGGCGGTGCGCACGGTGTCCGCGGGACGGCGCTGGACGGCGCTGGACTTCAGGCTCCGCGGTTCCCGATCGGCCTGACGACCGCCTCCGACCAGGGGCGGCGACCGGCATCACAAAAAATGATCGATCAAACGAGTCGCAAAGGTCACAGAGCACTTCCAGATGCCGGGCGGAGGGGGCAGGATGAGCAGGTTGGCGGCACTGAGTGCCGTCAATAGGCCCAATGGTCGACCCCGAGTGCACTCTCCTGAGCCAAATGGGGGATGGTAGAGACAGTCAGGGCACCTCGAAGATGAGGCACTACGTCGGTGAGGGAAGACGTGAGCGACAACTCTGTAGTACTGCGGTACGGCGACGGCGAGTACACCTACCCGGTGGTCGACAGCACCGTCGGCGACAAGGGCTTCGACATCGGGAAGCTCCGCGCCCAGACCGGTCTGGTGACCCTGGACAGCGGATACGGCAACACGGCCGCCTATAAATCCGCGGTCACCTACCTCGACGGCGAGTCGGGCATCCTCCGCTACCGCGGTTACCCCATCGAGCAGCTGGCCGAGCGCTCCACCTTCCTCGAGGTGGCGTACCTGCTGATCAACGGTGAGCTGCCCACCGTCGACGAGCTGACGACGTTCAAGAACGACATCACGCGGCACACCCTCCTGCACGAGGACGTCAAGAACTTCTACAGGGGCTTCCCGCGCGACGCGCACCCGATGGCCATGCTGTCGTCGGTCGTCTCGGCGCTGTCCACCTTCTACCAGGACAGCCACAACCCGTTCGACGAGAACCAGCGCGACCTCTCCACGATCCGCCTGCTCGCGAAGCTCCCGACGATCGCGGCCTATGCGTACAAGAAGTCGATCGGCCACCCGTTCGTCTACCCGCGCAACGACCTCGGCTACGTCGAGAACTTCCTGCGCATGACCTTCTCGGTCCCGGCGGACGAGTACGAGCTGGACCCGGTCGTCGTCTCCGCGCTCGACAAGCTGCTGATCCTGCACGCCGACCACGAGCAGAACTGTTCGACCTCCACGGTCCGTCTGGTCGGCTCCTCGCAGGCCAACATGTTCGCTTCGATCTCGGCCGGCATCAGCGCGCTGTGGGGCCCGCTGCACGGTGGCGCCAACCAGTCCGTGCTCGAGATGCTCGAGGGCATCCGTGACTCCGGCTCCGACGTCGACACCTTCATCCGGAAGGTGAAGAACAAGGAGGACGGCGTCCGTCTGATGGGCTTCGGCCACCGGGTCTACAAGAACTTCGACCCCCGCGCCAAGATCATCAAGGCCGCCGCGCACGACGTGCTCTCCGCCCTCGGCAAGTCCGACGAGCTGCTGGACATCGCCCTGAAGCTGGAGGAGCACGCGCTGTCCGACGACTACTTCGTCGAGCGCAAGCTGTACCCGAACGTGGACTTCTACACCGGTCTGATCTACCGGGCCATGGGCTTCCCGACCGAGATGTTCACGGTCCTGTTCGCCCTCGGCCGGCTGCCGGGCTGGATCGCCCAGTGGACCGAGATGATCAAGGAGCCGGGCTCCCGCATCGGCCGCCCGCGCCAGATCTACACCGGTGTGGTGGAGCGGGACTTCGTTCCGGTCGAGGAGCGCTGAACACACCGGACGGGTGGGCCTGCCGGACCGGCAGGCCCGTGAACCACCGGTGACAAGCGAAAAGCGGAAGGCGCCCTGACGCCGGTCCCCCCACGGGCCGACGACCAGGGCGCCTTCCCATGTCCCGGTGCGGATTCCCCCCACGGGATCCGGCCGGGCGCTCGGAGAGGACAGCGCCTGAATTCGCTGTCTGAGCACAACGAGCAGAACTCGTCGGACTCCAGTGATGTGGTGCGATCTGCCGGGACAACGCACGCAGGGAGGGCCGCTCAAAGCTTCCCGGTGTACGTGCCCCGGCAACGCATCTCTGAGGAAGTCCCCCAAGACATCCCCAGATGCCAGTCAGCGCCCCCCAAGACGCTGGTCTGACATCGCCAACTTAGACCTTCGAACCCCTTCGATGGTTACGTTCGCATCACTGTGATCTGCGTCTCTTGCATATGTCCTATAGGTGCGCAAGAGCCCCGATACGACGATCGGGACCCAAGCGTAAGGATGATGCGCGAGCCTTGTGAAGAGCTTATGTGAGGCGCGCGCCGGACTCCAGGGGGACTCCTACTTCGATCCCCCCGAATCCCCGGCGGTGCGGGGCGGCCTCACCGGAAGGTCCGCAGCCGCAGGCTGTTGGTCACCACGAACACCGAGGAGAAGGCCATCGCGGCGCCCGCGATCATCGGGTTCAGCAGGCCCGCGGCGGCCAGGGGCAGCGCGGCCACGTTGTAGCCGAAGGCCCACACGAGGTTGCCCTTGATGGTGGCGAGGGTGCGCCGGGAGAGCCGGATCGCGTCCGCGGCCACGCGCAGGTCCCCGCGCACCAGGGTCAGATCGCCGGCCTCGATCGCCGCGTCCGTGCCGGTGCCCATGGCGAGACCCAGGTCGGCGGTGGCCAGCGCGGCCGCGTCGTTGACGCCGTCGCCGACCATCGCCACGGCCCGCCCCTCGCGCTGCAGCCGTCGTACGACGTCCACCTTGTCCTCGGGGAGCACCTCGGCGATCACCTCGTCGATGCCGACGGCCTCGGCGACCGCCTCGGCGACGGTGCGGTTGTCCCCGGTGAGCAGTACCGGCGTGAGCCCGAGGGCGCGCAGCTCGCGCACCGCCTCGGCGCTGGTCTCCTTGACCGCGTCGGCGACGGCGAGGACTCCGCGGGCCCGGCCGTCCCAGCCGGCCACGACGGCCGTGCGGCCCTGCCGTTCGGCTTCCCGGGCCGCGCGGGCCAGCTCCGGCGGGAGGTCGTCGTACAGGCGCCCCACGGCCACCTCGCGGCCGTCCACGCGCCCGCGTACGCCTCGCCCTGGGACGTTCTCGAAGTGTGCGACCGCCGGCAGGGCGCCGGCGCGCTCCTCGGCGCCGGCGGCGATCGCGCGGGCGACCGGGTGCTCGGAGGCGTGCTCCAGGGCGCCCGCGAGGCGCAGCAGCTCCTTCTCGTCCTCGTCCTCGGCGACGTACACCGCCTGGAGGGTCATCCGGCCGGTGGTGACGGTGCCGGTCTTGTCGAGGACGACCGTGTCGACGCGGCGCGTGGACTCCAGCACCTCGGGGCCCTTGATGAGGATGCCGAGCTGGGCGCCGCGGCCGGTGCCGACCATCAGCGCGGTCGGCGTGGCGAGGCCCAGGGCGCAGGGGCAGGCGATGATCAGTACGGCGACGGCGGCCGTGAACGCGGCGACCGGGTCCCCGGTGACGCCCAGCCAGACGCCGAACGTACCGAGCGCGAGGAGGATGACCACGGGCACGAACACGGCGGAGACGCGGTCGGCGAGCCGTTGCACCTCGGCCTTGCCGTTCTGCGCGTCCTCCACGAGCCTGGCCATCCGGGCGAGCTGGGTGTCGGCGCCGACCCGGGTGGCCTCGACGACCAGCCGGCCGCCCGCGTTGACCGTGGCGCCGGTGACCCGGTCGCCCGGGCCGACGTCCACCGGCACCGACTCGCCGGTGAGCATGGACGCGTCCACCGCGGAGACGCCCTCCACGACGGTGCCGTCGGTCGCGATCTTCTCGCCGGGCCGTACGACGAACCGGTCGCCGGCCCCGAGGGAGCCCACCGGGACCCGCACCTCGCGTCCGTCCCGCAGTACCGCGACGTCCTTAGCGCCCAGCTCCATCAGCGCCTTCAGGGCGGCCCCGGCGCTCCGCCTGGAGCGGGCCTCCAGATAGCGGCCCAGCAGGATCAGCGCGACGACCCCGGCGGCGACCTCCAGGTAGATGGTGGACGCGCCGTCCATCCGCGACACGGTGAGGCGGAACTCGTCGTGCATGCCGGGCATGCCCGCGTCACCGAAGAACAGCGCCCACAGCGACCAGCCGAACGCGGCCAGCGTGCCGACCGAGACGAGGGTGTCCATGGTGGCGGCGCCGTGCCGGGCGTTGGTCCAGGCGGCCCGGTGGAAGGGGGCGCCACCCCAGACGACGACGGGCGCCGCGAGCGTGAGCGAGAGCCACTGCCAGTTGTCGAACTGCAGCGCGGGGACCATCGCGAGCAGGACCACGGGCGCGGCGAGCAGTGCGGAGACGAGCAGTCGGTGTCGCACGGCGCCGAGTTCGAGGTCCGGCCCGGGCGTCTCCGGGGCCGCCTCGGGCGCGGGCTGTGGTGGCGGGGGTTCCTCGGCGGTGTACCCCGTCTTCACCACGGTGGCGATCAGGTCGGCGACCTGGACGCCCTCGGCGTAGGTGACCTTCGCCTTCTCGGTGGCGAAGTTGACGGTGGCGCTCACGCCCTCCATCCGGTTGAGCTTCTTCTCCACCCGGGCGGCGCAGGAGGCGCAGGTCATTCCGCCGATGAGCAGCTCGGCCTCGGAGGCCGTACCCGTGGCTATGGCTGTCCCTGCGGTGGTGCTGGTCATGTGCCGGACTCCAGACTTCGGACCGGGCCGTACGGATCCAGTATCAGCTGGCCGGCACCGCCCGGTCGGGGAAACGGAGCGTACTTTCTCAGGCCTTGCCGGCCAGCTCGAAGCCGGCCTCGTCGACGGCGGCGCGCACGGCGTCGTCGTCCAGCGGGGCCTCGGAGACGACGGTCACCTCGCCGGTCGACGCGACGGCCTTCACCGAGCTGACGCCGGGGATCTGGGAGATCTCGCCGGAGACCGAGCCCTCGCAGTGGCCGCAGCTCATGCCGGTCACCTGGTAGACGGCGGTGACGGAGCCCGGGGTGTCGGTCTGGGTGCTCATGTCGTTCTCCTCGTCGGTGCTTCTTGGGCCGGTGGGGGCCCGTCAGGGAACCCCACGCTCTCCACAGTATACCCCTAGGGGGTATTCCTCCAAGGGGTGCCCCGGCGCGCCAGCGCCCGCACCCAGCCGATCCCGGCCAGGGCGACCAGGGCCATGCCGCCGACCGAGAACAGCGTCAACAGGTGCTCCTGTTCCGCGCCCGGCCGGCTCGGGTACCCCTGCGCGAACAGCGGGAGGCGCAGGCCGGTGCCGGCCAGGCGGGCCACCAGCCAGACCGCGATGCCGTGCGTGGCGTCCCACAGGGTGTGCAGCAGGGAGGCGCCCATGTAGGCGGCGATCACGGGCGGGGCGTACCGGAAGCGCCCGTTCGGCCGGCGCAGCGACAGCAGCGCACTGCCCGCGATCGCCGTCCACAGGCCGTGTCCGAGAGGCGCGAGTACCCCGCGCAGCAGCTCCCTCTCCAGCAGCGTGCGCAGGCCGACGCCCTCGCTCGAGACCGCCGCGCCGTAGGCGTACCCGGCACTCTCCAGTGCCGCGAAGCCGAAGCCCACGGCCGCGCCGAGCACCAGACCGGCCCGCGTCCCGCGGATGCCCGGCTGCCGGCGGAGTACGAACACCAGCGCCCCCAGCTTGGCCGCCTCCTCGATCAGACCGACGCCGAGGAGCGTCCCGGGGGAGGGGCGCAGCAGGTACGACTCCATCTGTGCGGCGCCGGGCACGCCGAGCGTGCCACCGGCCAGGAAGCAGCCGAGGATGGCGCTGACGCCCAGGTCACGGCCGTGCCGCTCGTAGGCCCACAGTACGAAGACGACCGGTACGAGGAAGCTGCCGAGCAGGATCGGCGTCGGCAGCAGTGCGGTGTTCCGTGTGGCGTACGAGGCCCCCGCGGTTACCGTCCACAGGGCGAGCCCGCCGCCCAGGACGCGCCGCCACAGTCCCGCCCCGATGCGCGGGTACGGCGGTGGGGGCTGCTGCGGGCCGGGGATGCGGGCCTTGGGCGTGCCGGGCGGCGGTGAGTGGCTCACGTGGGTCCCTCGGGCTGCTGGGCGATGGATCCGCTGGGCGATTTATCCGCACCTTAGGCAGATGTCCCGTGGGTCGCAGTCCGGGGGGTGCGCTGGGGTCACGTACGGCCGGGCCGGTCGCCCGCCAGCGGTTCCAGGTAGCGGATCAGGACGTCCTTGACCTCTTGGATGTACGCCGCGCGCTCATCGCCCTCGTGGGTGAGGGCCAGTTCGAGTCCGGCCTTGTAGATGCCGAGGCAGACGTGTGCCGTGCGCGAGATGTCGGCCGGGGAGGCGGCGGGCATGAGGGAGGCGAGCAGGGTCTCGATGCGGCCGATCACGGTCGTGTGCAACTGGTCGTGCGCCTCGGCCATCCGGCCCGGGATGTCGGGGCCGTGCATGAGCGCGAAGAAGACCGGGTGGTCGGTGTTGAAGGCCATGAACCGGTCGACGGCCGAGCCGATCGCCTCCTCCAGGGGGGTGGCGGGACCGACGGGCGCCAGGGCCTCGCCGTAGGTCGCCCGCATCTCGTGCATGAGCCGGTCGCCCAGCTCGATCGCGATCGCTTCCTTGTTCGGGAAGAACTGGTAGAGCGTGCCCGGCGAGACGCCGGCCTCGCGGGCGATGGCGTTGGTGCTGGCGGCCGTGTAGCCGGTCGTGCAGAAGACCTGGGCGGCGGCCTGGAGCAGCTGGGCGATACGGCGTTCGCCGCGGGCCTGGCGGCGGCGCGGCTGCTCCTTCTCCGTCTTGTCGGGCTCGGTCTTCTCGGGCACGCGTTATCCCCAGCTCTCGGAACGCGATTGACAAACGCGAGCGGTCGCTCGCATTCTTGTGAAACGCGAGTGATCTCTCGTGTTTGCCAGTCTATGGGCAATGGCTCATCCATGCTGCCGTGCTCGCACACGGCCGCGCCGGCCAGGGTGAAGGGGACACCGCACGATGACCGAAGTCAACACACCGCCGCGATCCGGGGACGGACCACCCCGTCCCGGCGGATGGACCCGCTTCGTGACCGCCCGTCCACGCCTGTCGCTGCTCGTGGCCCTGCTGCTCACCGCGCTCGCCGTGCTGGCCGGCAGCGGGGTCGCGGATCACCTCGGCAGCGGCGGCTGGGAGGACCCCGCCGCCGAGTCGACGTACGCGACCAAGGCGCTGGAGCGCGAGTTCCCCGGCTCCCAGCCGAACCTGCTGCTCCTGCTCGACTCGGGCCGGGCCTCGGTCGACGACCCGGCGGTCGCCGCCGAGGCCCGAAACCTGACCACCCGGCTGGCGGGGGAGAAGGGGGTCACCGGCGTCGGCTCCTACTGGCAGAGCAAGTCGCCCGCCCTGCGTGCCGAGGACGGCCGCGAGGCGCTGATCGCCGCCCGCATCACCGGCGACGAGAACGCGATGGCCCGGACCCTGGACCGCATAGCCCCCCACTACCGGGGCACGCACGGCCCGGTAGAGGTGAAGGTCGGCGGCATCGTCGCGGTCCGGCACGAGATGCAGACCATCATCAAGGAGGACCTGACCCGGGCCGAGATGATCGCCCTGCCCATCACCCTCGTGCTGCTCGTGATGGTCTTCGGCAGCGCGGTCGCCGCCCTGCTGCCGCTGGGCATCGGGATCGTGGCGATCCTCGGGACGAACGCGGTGCTGCGCGGTCTGACGACCTTCACCGACGTCTCCGTCTTCGCGCTGAACCTCACCACGGCTCTCGGCCTCGGCCTCGCCATCGACTACGCCCTGTTCATCGTCCGCCGCTACCGCGAGGAACTCTCCACCGGCGCCGACCCGTCGACGGCCGTGGGGACGACCCTGCGCACGGCCGGCCGCACGGTGCTCTTCTCCGCGCTCACGGTCGCGGTGTCCCTGGCCGCGATGATGGTCTTCCCGCAGTACTTCCTGCGGTCCTTCGCCTACGCCGGCATCGCCGTGGTCCTGCTCGCGGCGGCCGCCGCGCTGATCCTGCTCCCGGCCGCGCTGATCCTGCTCGGCCACCGGGTCAACTCCCTGGACCTGCGCCGCCTCCTCCGGCGCGGTCGCGCGTCCCGGCCCGCCGAGGGCACCGCCTGGGCACGTGCCGCCTCTCTGGTCATGCGCCGCGCCCCGCTCTTCGCGCTCGGCACCACCGCCCTGCTGGTCATCCTCGGACTGCCCTTCATGGGCGTGAAGTTCGGCACCGCCGACGACCGCCAGCTCCCCTCGACCGCCGAGTCCCATGCGGTGCAGCAGGACATCCGCGACGGCTTCCCGGGCAGTCCCGGCGGCGGGCTGGAGGTCCTCGCCGAGGGCGGGGCCACCGAGGCGCAGTACGCCGCCTTCAGGCAGCGGGTGGCCGCCCTGCCCGAGGTGGCCCGCGTCGACGGCCCCCTGGTCAAGGGCGACGCGGCCTACTTCACCGTCCAGCCGAGAGGCGAGGCCGTGGACGACCCCGCCCAGCGTCTGGTGGGTGACCTGCGCTCCCTGCATGCCCCGTTCGACACCGAGGTGACCGGCACGGCGGCCGCCCTCGTCGACACCAAGCACGCGATAGCCGAACGCCTGCCCTGGGCGGCCCTGTTCATCGCCGTGGTGACTCTGCTGCTGGTCTTCCTGCTCACCGGCAGCGTGCTGATACCCCTGCAGGCCGTGGTGCTCAACGCGCTCAGCCTGACGGCGATGTTCGGCGCGGTGGTGTGGGTCTTCCAGGACGGCCACCTGTCGGGCGCGCTCGGTTTCACCAGTTCCGGCTCCATCGAGACCACCTTGCCCGTCCTGATGTTCTGCGTGGCCTTCGGTCTCTCCATGGACTACGGCGTGTTCCTGCTCTCCCGCATCAAGGAGGAGTACGACCGCACCGGTGACCACGACACGGCCGTGCGCCACGGACTGCAGCGCACGGGCGGGCTGATCACCGCGGCGGCGATCATCCTCGCGGTGGTGATGGTCGCCATCGGCACTTCACGGGTGACCAACACCAAGATGCTGGGCCTCGGCATCGCGCTCGCGGTGCTGATGGACGCCATGGTGGTGCGCAGCCTGCTGGTCCCGGCCATCATGCGGCTCACCGGCCGTGCCACCTGGTGGGCCCCGGCCCCGCTGCGCCGCCTCCACCAGCGGTTCGGCCTGAGCGAGGGCGAGTCGGCCGTAGAGACGGAGGAGAGGGAACCGGTACCGGTGTGAGCGTGCGGCCCGTGTGGGCGGTCCGCCCCCCACAGCCCCGGATCACCGTCGGCGCCTGCGGCCGGACGGACCCGTCGGTCACGGCCGCTGTCGGCCCGTTGCACACGTCGTGGACACTTGACCCCTGAAGCGACCCGGGACGGTGAGGTGCATGAGAGCGGTGGTGTTCGAGCGGTTCGGCGAGCCTGCCGAGGTGCGGGAGGTGCCCGATCCCGAGCCGGCCGAGCACGGTGTGGTGGTGCGGGTCGAGGCGACCGGGCTGTGCCGCAGCGACTGGCACGGCTGGATGGGGCACGACCCCGACATCACGCTGCCGCACGTGCCCGGGCATGAACTCGCCGGTGTCGTCGAGACGGTGGGCGCGCGGGTGACCGGGTGGCGGCCCGGTGACCGTGTCACCGTGCCCTTCGTGTGCGCCTGCGGCACCTGCCCGTCCTGCGCGGCGGGTGACCAGCAGGTGTGCGAGCGCCAGACCCAGCCCGGCTTCCACCACTGGGGCTCCTTCGCCGAGTACGTGGCGCTCGACCACGCCGACGTCAACCTCGTCGCCGTCCCGGACGACATGGCCTACGCCACCGCCGCCGGCCTCGGCTGCCGCTTCGCCACCGCCTTCCGTGCCGTGGTGCAGCAGGGCCGGGTCGCGGCCGGGCAGTGGGTCGCGGTGCACGGCTGCGGCGGAGTGGGCCTGTCGGCGGTGATGATCGCGGCGGCCTCGGGGGCCCGGGTGGTCGCCGTCGACGTAGCGCCCCAAGCCCTCGACCTGGCGCGGAAGTTCGGCGCCGCCGAGTGCGTGGACGCGACCGGCGTGCCCGACACGGCCGCCGCCGTCCGCGAGCTGACCGGCGGTGGCGCCCACCTCTCCCTCGACGCCCTCGGCTCACCCGCCACCTGTGTGGCCTCCGTGAACGGCCTGCGCCGCCGCGGCCGGCACGTCCAGGTCGGCCTGCTGCCCTCCCCCGACGGCACCACACCTGTCCCCCTGGCCCGCGCCATCGCTCTGGAACTGGAGCTCCTCGGCAGCCACGGCATGGCCGCGCACACCTATCCGGCCATGCTCCACCTGGTCCGCGCCGGCATCCTGCGCCCCGACCTCCTGGTGACCTCCACCATCGCCCTCGACGCGGCCCCGGCGGCACTCGCGGCGATGGGCACGACAGCGGGGGCGGGGGTCACGGTCATCGAGCCATGGGGCCGGGGCTGAGGGTTCCGCCACGGCACCGTCTCGCTCGGCGCAGACCGCGGAGCCCCTTGCTCCCGGGCGACGGAGGGCGCGCGGGGGTTCTCCGCCGGGGCCGTCCTCCGGAGCCCGGGCGTTCAGTCCTGTCTGCGGCCGCGGTTGCCGGGGCGCAGGGCGACCCAGGCGCGGACGGTGTCGGCGTACCAATAGGGCTTGCCGCTCTCCACGTGGTCGGGCGGGGGCAGCAGACCGTGCTTGCGATAGGACCGTACGGTGTCCGGCTGCACCTTGATGTGCGCCGCGATCTCCTTGTAGGACCAGAGCCTCCGGTCGGTCATGAGCCGCACCTCCCTGCGTGCGCCGCGGCGGCGGCCGAGGACGGCCGTCGGGGGAGCCGGGCGCTTCGCTGGCGATCAACAAGCCTGTGTCCGGTGAACGACGCTCAGTGACCAAGGGACAGTGCCTGTGGGTCGGGTGTGACCGAGAACCCGCGTAATCGCGACATGCGTGACACGAAGGGGGTGTTTGTGACACAGCTGCTGCAAAGGTGCACGCCGGTTCGCGGGCGGGGCGTGTTGACTTCTGGGACCGGGACCGTACGGGGGCGCTGCTACGCCCCGCACGAGCGAAGGAAGGCCCGCGTCCGCCGGGCGATCGGCAGCGGCTTGTCGGGGTGGCACGGATACATGTCCTGCTCGACGATCGCGAACAGGTCGACGCCCAGCCGCTGCGCAGCGGCAAGAACCGGACCGAGTTCCGGCACGCCGCCCGGCGGTTCGCACATCACACCCTGGGCGACCGCCGGGCCGAACGGTGTGCCCTTGTCCCGCACGTCGGCCAGGATCTCCGGGTCCACCTGCTTGAGGTGCAGATAGCCGATCCGCTCGCCGTAGGTCTCGATCAGCTTGACGCTGTCCCCGCCGCAGTAGGCGTAGTGCCCGGTGTCCAGGCACAGCGACACCAGGTCGGAGTCCGTGCCGTCGAGGAAGCGGGTGACGTTCTCCTCGCTGTCGATGTGGGTGTCGGCGTGCGGGTGGACGACGATTCCGAGGCCGTACCGCTCGCGCACCTCCCGCCCGAGCCGCTCGGTCAGCGAGGTGAGGTTCCGCCACTGCTCCGGCGTCAGTTCCGAGGGCTCCAGCACCTGCCCCGTCCGGTCGTCCCGCCAGAAGGACGGGATGACGACCAGGTGGCGGGCGCCCATCGCCTGGGTGAGGGCGGCGATGGCGGAGACATGGGCCCAGGTCCGTTCCCACACCGCCGCGCCGTGGTGCAGGCCGGTGAAGACGGTGCCGGCCGACACGTTGAGGCCACGCCGGGCGGTCTCCTCGGCGAGCACCGCCGGGTCGGTGGGCAGATAGCCGTAGGGGCCCAGCTCGATCCATGTGTAGCCGGAGGCGGCCACCTCGTCCAGGAAGCGCCGCCAGGGCACCTGGCCGGGGTCGTCCGGGAACCACACGCCCCAGGAGTCGGGCGCCGAACCGATGCGGATGCGGGAGAGTGAGGAAGGCGACAGCGACGTCATGGCCGTCAGCGTGCGGGCGCGGAGAAAGCGGTGTCAAGGACTGGTCCGAATGTCTGGACAAAACATTGACAGGGCTCGGCGTGCGGGACTAGAAAGCCGGGGAGAGCCATGACGAAGGGAAGCCGATGGCCTACGACCTGATCACCATGGGGCGGATCGGAGTGGACCTCTATCCGCTGCAGACCGGTGTCCCGCTCGCCCAGGTGTCGTCCTTCGGCAAGTTCCTCGGCGGGTCGGCGACGAACGTCGCGGTCGCCGCGGCCCGGCTCGGCCGGCACACCGCCGTGATCACCCGTACCGGCGACGATCCGTTCGGCGCCTATCTGCACGAGGCGCTGCGCGGCTTCGGCGTCGACGACCGCTGGGTGACGCCGGTCCCCGGGCTGCCGACCCCCGTCACCTTCTGCGAGGTCTTCCCGCCGGACGACTTCCCGCTCTACTTCTACCGGCAGCCCAAGGCGCCCGACCTGGAGATCGACGCCCACGACCTGGACCTGGACGCCGTCCGCGACGCCCGGATCTTCTGGGTCACCGGTACCGGCCTGAGCGAGGAACCCAGCCGTACGGCGACCCTCGCGGCCCTCGCCCACCGGGCGAGGTCGGGCACGACGGTCTTCGATCTCGACTGGCGGCCGATGTTCTGGACCGACCCCGAGTCCGCCCGCCCCTTCTATGCGGAGGCGCTGGCCCACACCACGGTCGCCGTCGGCAACCTGGACGAGGTGGAGATCGCCACCGGGGTGCGCGAACCCCATGCGGCGGCCCGCGCACTGCTGGCCGCCGGGGTGGAGATCGCCGTGGTGAAGCAGGGGCCCAAGGGGGTGCTGGCCGTCAGCGCCTCGGGCGAGTCCGCCGAGGTGCCGCCGCTGCCCGTCGACGTCCTCAACGGACTCGGCGCGGGAGACGCCTTCGGCGGCTCGCTGTGCCACGGTCTGCTGGCCGGCTGGGACCTGGAGACGAACATGCGGCACGCCAACGCGGCCGGCGCCATCGTCGCCTCCCGCCTGGAGTGCTCCTCCGCGATGCCGACCCCCGACGAGGTGGCCGCCGCGCTCGAGGCCGGAGCGGTGCTGTGAGGGCGGGCCGCGTCGCGGGCACGCACACCCACGGAGGCGACGGGGTCCGTCACCCGCGCGTGGACGTGGCCGAGCTGGTCCGCATCCGCACCCACCACCCCGAGGCGATCGCCGAGGCCGCCGCCCGCCGGGCCCGCAGGCCCCTGCTGCACGAGAACGGCCGGCTGATGATCGTCGCCGCCGACCATCCGGCCCGGGGCGCCCTCGGTGTCGGTGACCGCAAACTCGCCATGGCCAACCGGGCCGACCTGCTCGAACGCCTGTGCCTGGCGCTGTCCCGCCCCGGCGTCGACGGCGTCCTCGCCACCGCCGACATCCTCGACGACCTGCTCCTGCTCGGCGCCCTCGACCACAAGGTCGTCATGGGCTCCATGAACCGCGGTGGCCTGCAGGGGGCCAGCTTCGAGCTGGACGACCGGTTCACCGGCCACCGCCCCGAGGACATCCAGCGCCTCGGCTTCGACGCGGGCAAGCTGCTGCTGCGCGTCGACTACGCGGACCCGGGCTCCCTGACCACCCTGGAGTCCACCGCCCGCGCCATCGACGACATGGCCGCGCGCCGGCTGCCCGTCTTCGTGGAGCCGTTCATCAGCCGCCGCGGACCCGGGGGGAAGCTGGGGAACGACCTGTCCGCCGAGGCGGTCACCAAGTCCATCGCCATCGCCTCCGGCCTCGGCGGCTCCTCGGCCTACACCTGGCTGAAGGTGCCGGTCACCGAGAACCCCGACGACATGGCCCGGGTCATGGAGACCTCGACCCTGCCGGCCGTGCTGCTCGGCGGCGACATCGGCGACTCGCCCGAGGACCAGGTCGCCGCCTACGAGAAGTGGCGCGGGGCGCTCCAGCTGCCCACCGTGCGCGGCCTGGTGGTCGGCCGCTCACTGCTGTACCCGGCGGACGGCGATGTGGCCGCCGCCGTGGACACCGCCGTAGGACTGCTGTGAGGGGCGCATGACCAGCATCGGCCTGCACCTGCCCAAGGGTGCCACCGCGAACGCCCAGTACGCCGTCGACATCGACCCCAAGCGCGCCGCGTGGACGCACAGCAGCCTGCGCGTCGTCGAGTTGGCGCCGGGTGGTACGCATACGTTCACCACCGGGGACAGCGAATGGATCGTGCTTCCGCTGGAAGGCGGATGTGCCGTACAAATTGAGGAAAACGAGTTTCAACTCCTGGGCCGGGAAAGCGTGTTCGCGGACGTCTCCGACTTCGCGTACGCCCCCCGGGACACCCGGGTCCAGATCGCCTCCGGCGCGGGAGGCCGCTTCGCCCTGGCAGGAGCGAAGTGCGAGCGACGACTCCCCGCCCGCTACGGCCCCGCGCCGGAGGTCCCCGTCGAGCGGCGTGGCAGCGGCATGTGCGCCCGCCAGGTGCGCAACTTCGCCTCCGCCGACTCCTTCGACTGCGCCAGGCTGATCGCCGTCGAGGTGATCACCCCCGGCGGCAACTGGTCCTCGTACCCGCCGCACAAGCACGACGAGCACCGGCCGGGCGAGGAGTCCGAGCTGGAGGAGATCTACTACTTCGAGATCGACGGCGCGAACGGTCTCGGCTACCAGCGCGTGTTCCCCTCGCGCGAGGGAGGCTCGGACGTCCTCGCCGAGGTCCGCTCCGGCGACGCCGTCCTCGTCCCCGACGGCTGGCACGGCCCGTCGATCGCCCAGCCCGGGCATGACATGTACTACCTGAACGTCATGGCCGGGCCCGGCGAGGCGCGGGAGTGGCGGATCCGCTTCCACCCGGACCACGTAGAAAGCACAGGGGGGTACCGATGACCACCTCGACGACGAGGCTCACGGTCGCGCAGGCACTGGTGCGCTTCCTCGCCGCCCAGTACACCGAGCGCGACGGCGAGCGGCAGCGGCTGATCGGCGCCACCTGGGGCATCTTCGGCCACGGCAACGTCGCGGGACTCGGCCAGGCACTGATCGAGTACGCCGGCGTGATGCCGTACCACCAGGGCCGCAACGAGCAGTCCATGGTGCACGCGGCGGTCGGTTACGCCCGCCAGTCGGGCCGCCTGTCCACGCACGCGGTGACGACGTCGATCGGCCCCGGCGCGACGAACCTGGTCACCGGAGCCGCCCTCGCGACCATCAATCACCTCCCGGTCCTGCTGCTGCCCGGTGACGTCTTCGCCGGCCGCCCCGCCGACCCGGTCCTGCAGCAGCTGGAGGTGCCGTACGCGGGTGACCTCTCGGTCAACGACACCCTGCGCCCGGTGTCGAGGTACTTCGACCGCATCACCCGCCCGGAGCAGCTGATCCCGAGTGCGCTGCAGGCCATGCGGGTCCTGGCCGACCCCGTGGAGACCGGCGCGGTCACGCTCGCCCTGCCGCAGGACGTGCAGGCGGAAGGCTACGACTGGCCGGAGGAGTTCTTCGCCGAGCGCGTGTGGACCGTACGACGGCCGGGCGCGGATCCCAACGAGCTGGCCGAGGCGGTCCGGGCGGTCCGGGCGGCGCGCAGGCCGCTGGTCATCGCGGGCGGCGGGGTCCACCACAGCCGCGCCGAGGCGGCCCTCGCCGAATTCGCCGAGGCCACCGGGATACCGGTCGCCTCCACCCAGGCCGGCAAGGGCTCCCTGCGGTACGACCACCCGCAGGACGTGGGCGGGATCGGCCACACCGGCACCGCGACCGCCGACGAGCTGGCCCGCACCGCGGACCTGGTGATCGGCGTCGGCACCCGGTACACCGACTTCACCACCGCCTCCGGCACCCTCTTCGAGAACCCGGACGTCCGTTTCCTGAACCTCAACATCGCGCCCTTCGACGGCCACAAGCTGGCCGGGCTGCCGCTGATCGCGGACGCTCGCAGCGGCCTGGAGGAGCTGACCGAGCGGCTGCGGATGCACGACCACCGGGTCGCCGGCTCGTACGTCGCGGAGTACACCGAGGACAAGGAGCGCTGGGAGCAGCGCGTCGACGCCTGCTTCGAGGCGGACGAACCGGACGTACGGCCGTCCCAGCCGCAGGTGATCGGCGCCCTGGACGCGCTGGTGGACGAGTCCGACATCATCATCAACGCGGCCGGCTCGCTCCCCGGTGACCTGCACAAGCTGTGGCGGGCCCGGTCCCGGGACCAGTACCACCTGGAGTACGGCTACTCCTGCATGGGCTACGAGATCCCGGCCGCGATCGGCGTCAAGCTCGCCGCGCCCGAGCGGAACGTGTGGGCGCTGGTCGGCGACGGGACGTACCTGATGATGCCGACGGAGATCGTGACCGCCGTACAGGAGGGCATCGCGATCAAGATCCTGCTGGTGCAGAACCACGGGTACGCCTCGATCGGTGGTCTGTCGGAGTCGGTGGGCGGCGAGCGGTTCGGCACGGACTACCGGTTTCCGACGGACGAGGGGACGTACACGGGCGCCCCGCTGCCCGTCGACCTCGCCGCCAACGCGGCCAGCCTCGGCATGCGGGTGCTGCGCGCGAGGACCGTACGCGACCTGCGCACGGCGCTCGCCGAGGCGCGGGCGGCCGACACTCCCACATGTGTCTATGTGGAGACCGAAACGTCCGACACTGTGTCGGGCGCGCCTCCGGCACAGGCCTGGTGGGATGTTCCTGTGGCCGAGACCGCGACCAGACCGTCGGCGGTCAAGGCACGTGAGCTGTACGAACGGCACGTCTCGACCCGACGCCGCCATCTGTAAAAGGAGTTTCTGGGCATGACGAAGATCGTCAACCACTGGATCGGCGGCAAGACCGTCGAAGGCGCGTCGGGTACGTACGGGCCGGTCACGGACCCGGCGACCGGCGCGGTCACCACGAAGGTCGCGTTCGCGTCGGTCGAGGAGGTGGACGCGGCCGTCGCGGCGGCCAAGGACGCCTATCTGACCTGGGGCCAGTCCTCGCTGGCACAGCGCACCACCATCCTCTTCAGGTTCCGCGCGCTGCTGGACGCCAACCGGGACGCCATCGCGGAGCTGATCACCGCGGAGCACGGCAAGGTGCACTCCGACGCGCTCGGCGAGGTCGCGCGCGGCCTGGAGATCGTCGACCTGGCGTGCGGCATCAACGTTCAGCTGAAGGGCGAGCTGTCCACGCAGGTCGCCAGCCGGGTCGACGTGGCGTCCATCCGCCAGCCGCTCGGTGTCGTCGCGGGCATCACGCCGTTCAACTTCCCGGCGATGGTCCCGATGTGGATGTTCCCGATCGCCATCGCGACCGGCAACACCTTCGTGCTCAAGCCGTCCGAGAAGGACCCGTCGGCCGCCGTGAAGATCGCGGAGCTGCTGGCCGAGGCCGGTCTGCCCGACGGTGTCTTCAACGTCGTGCACGGCGACAAGGTGGCCGTCGACCGGCTGCTGGAGCACCCGGACGTCAAGGCCGTCTCCTTCGTCGGCTCGACCCCGATCGCCCGCTACATCCACACCACCGCCTCCGCCAACGGCAAGCGCGTGCAGGCCCTCGGCGGCGCCAAGAACCACATGCTGGTCCTGCCGGACGCCGACCTGGACGCGGCCGCCGACGCGGCGGTCTCGGCGGCCTACGGCTCCGCGGGCGAGCGCTGCATGGCCATCTCGGCGGTCGTGGCCGTCGGCTCCATCGGCGACGAGCTGGTGGAGAAGATCCGCGAGCGCGCCGAGAAGATCAAGATCGGCCCGGGCAACGACCCGACGTCCGAGATGGGCCCGCTGATCACCAAGGCGCACCGTGACAAGGTGGCGTCGTACGTGGAGGGCGCCGCCGCGGAGGGCGCCGAGGTGGTGCTGGACGGCACCGGTCACACCGTCGAGGGCTTCGAGGACGGCCACTGGATCGGCATCTCGCTGCTGGACAAGGTGCCGACGAGCGCGAAGGCGTACCAGGACGAGATCTTCGGCCCGGTCCTGACCGTCCTGCGGGTCGGCACCTATGAGGAGGGTGTGGCGCTCATCAACGCCTCGCCCTTCGGCAACGGCACCGCGATCTTCACCCGGGACGGCGGCGCCGCCCGCCGCTTCCAGCTGGAGGTCGAGGCCGGCATGGTCGGCGTGAACGTGCCGATCCCGGTGCCGGTGGGCTACCACTCCTTCGGGGGCTGGAAGGATTCGCTCTTCGGCGACCACCACGTCTACGGCAACGACGGCACGCACTTCTACACCCGAGGCAAGGTCGTCACCACGCGCTGGCCCGACCCGGCCGACGCGCCGGCCGGCGTGGACCTGGGCTTCCCGCGCAACCACTGAGCGTCACCCGGAGGTCACCTCCGGCCCCCGTCAGGCCGTCCGGATACCGGACGGCCTGACATTTTTTTGACACGTTACCTGCGGTTCCCGTTCAGGCGGGATGAAACGGGTGACGAAGGGGTTGCACCTAGATGACCTTTGAAAGCAAGGTCACATCCACATAGAGCTTGATGGATGCTCCTATGAGGCGTTGCAGCCTAGGAAAGTGATGCGGCGCCGGTCATGCCGTGACTGCGGATTCCGAAGGTAAACGGCCATTGACGGGACGGTTTTCGTCGGGGTTCTCTATGCAGCGCCGGGAGCGGACGAGACGAACGTACGACGATCCGCCGGAGGCGATAGCGCTCCCGTCCCCAACCCTCAGTTAAACGAGTCGATCGGAACCGCCGCATGACCGACACGCTCCAGAAGTCCGTGGTAGACACCGCGACGGCCCCCTCACCGGGGCTGAAGCGTTCCATCGGTGTCGTCGGCGGCACCCTGCTGACGCTGTCGTGCGTCACGCCCGCCTCCACGCTCTTCGTGGTCGTCCCCGACCTGTTCGGCTCCCTCGGCACCGCCACCGCCCTGACGATCGCCATCGGCTCCCTCCTCTGTATCGCCGTGGCGTTCTGTTACTCCGAGCTGGGCACCCTCATCCCCAGCGCGGGCGGCGAGTACGCGATGGTGTCCACCATGGCCGGGCGGCTCGCCGGCTGGCTGGTCTTCGTGCTCTCTCTGCTGGTGGTCATGATCGTGCCGCCGGTGATCGCCATGGGCACGGCCGACTACCTCTCTCCGATCGTGCACCTCGACCCCTCGATGACCGGCGCCGGCGTGATGCTGCTCGCCACTCTCGCGGGCCTGCTCGACCTGCGTGCCAACGCCTGGATCACCGGCATCTTCCTGGTCCTGGAGGTCATCGCTGCCGGCGTCGTCGCCCTGCTGGGCTTCACGCACAGCCACCGCGGGGTCGGCAGCCTGGTCTCCATGCAGGTGGCCGGAGCGCACGGCCACACCGACACCGTGACCGCCATGCTGGTCGTCTCCGGACTCGCCATCGCCCTCTTCGTCACCCAGGGCTTCTCGACCGCCGTCTACCTCTCCGAGGAGCTGGAGAACCCCCGTCGCAACGTCGCCCGCACGGTGCTCGCCACCCTCGCCATCTCCACCGTGGTCATCCTGGTGCCGGTCGCCGCGATCACCATGGGCGCCGGTGACCTCCAGGAGCTGACCGGCGGCGACATCAGCTCCATGGTCACCGCCTGGTCCAACTCCGCGGTCGGCACCTTCGTCAGCCTCTGCGTGGCCCTCGCCATCATCAACGCGGGCATCGTCATGGTCATCCAGAACTCCCGCGTCCTGTTCGCCTCCGCCCGCGACAAGGCCTGGCCCGCCCCGGTCAACAGCGTCTTCTCCAAGCTCGGCCGCTTCGGCTCCCCGTGGGTCGCCACGCTCGCCGTCGGCGTCCCCGGCGCGGTGCTCTGCTTCGTCAACCTGGACACCCTGTACGGCGTCACCGGCGTCTCGGTGACCGGCATGTACCTGCTGGTCGCGATCGCCGCCCTGCTGTCCCGCCGCGGCTCCCACAAGCACACGGCCGCCTGGCGGATGCCGCTGTGGCCCGCGGTGCCGGTGCTGCTGATCGCCGTCCTCGCGTACATCCTCACCCAGCAGGAGACGAGCTACCTGCTGTGGACCGGCGGTATCACGGCCGTCGCCACCCTCTACTGGGCCCTCTACCTGCGCCCGCGCCGCGAGACCCGCTGGCTGGTGTCGATCCCCGAGGACGAGCGGGTCCCGGCGCAGGCGCAGGCGTAACGGGAGCCTCAGAACTCCCACGTCACCACCGCGCATCCCGTCGTCCTTGCCGCCCGTACTCCGTAGGCGGCAAGGACGACGTCGTTTCCGGGTGCCGGCGCCGACCCGTACGCCTTGGTGGCGACGACGACGTCGGTGACGGAAGGGGCCCGGTGAATCTCCATGGGCTTCGTACCACGCCCGAAGTACGCGGCAGCACACCCGTACGCCCCAGGGAGGGGCAGCGGATCAGCCCGGTGGCCGCATCGGTTGTCGGTGGCGGCCCGTACCGTTGACGCATGGATCTTCGAGTGCCCGCGCTGCGAGGGCTGCTGGAGGGGCCGCGCCGGCTGATGGCCGCCGCGGCCGCCGTCGTGGTGCTCGCCGGCGGCGGGACGTGGACGGCGGCCGTCGCCTCCGACGACACGCGGACGGTGCGCCGCAGTGACCAGGTCATGGCGGTCGACGGCGTGCGCCTGGACACCTCGTTCTTCGCCCCGGCCGCCGCCGGCACCCACCCCGCCGTCCTGCTGGCGCACGGCTTCGGCGGCAGCAAGGACGACATGCGGCAGCAGGCCGAGGACCTCGCCCGGGACGGGTACGCGGTCCTGACCTGGTCCGCGCGCGGCTTCGGCAGGTCCACCGGGAAGATCGGCCTCAACGACCCGAAGGGCGAGGTCAGCGACGTCTCCCGGCTCATCGACTGGCTGGCGAAGCAGCCCCAGGTCCGGCTCGACAGTCCCGGCGACCCGCGCGTGGGCGTCGCCGGCGGCTCCTACGGCGGCGCGATCTCCCTGCTCGCCGCCGGATACGACCACCGTGTCGACGCCATCGCCCCGGCCATCACGTACTGGAACCTCGCGGACGCCCTGTTCCCGAACGGCGTCTTCAAGAAGCTGTGGGCCGGCATCTTCTTCAACACCGGCGGCGGCTGCGCCCGCTTCGAGCCCGCGCTGTGCCGGATGTACGACCGGGTCGCCGAGTCCGGCACTCCGGACGCGGCCGCCCGGCGGCTCCTGGAGGAACGCTCACCGTCCGCCGTCGGTGACCGCGTCAAGGTGCCCACCCTGCTGCTGCAGGGCCAGACGGACTCCCTGTTCACCCTCGGCCAGTCCGACGCTGCCGCGAAGGCGATCAGGGCAGGCGGCGCCCCCGTGGACGTCGACTGGATCGCCGGCGGGCACGACGGCGGGGACATGGAGACCGACCGGGTGCGGGCGCGCGTGCAGGCCTGGTTCGACCGGTACCTCAAGGGCGACAAGAACGCCGACACCGGCCCGGCCTTCCGGATCACCCGGACCGGAGGCGTCGACTCCACCGACGGCACCGCCCAGTTGCGCGGCGCGAGCGCCACCGCCTACCCCGGTCTGCACGACCACCCGCGCGCCATCGCCCTCACCGGTGGCGAGCAGCACGTCGCCAACCCGGCCGGCGCCAGCCCGCCCGGCGTCTCCGCGCTGCCCGGGCTCGGCGGCTCCGGTGGCCTCGCCCAGCTGTCCGCGCTCGGCGTCGGGATCTCCCTCGACTTCCCCGGCCTGTACGCGAAGTTCGACTCGGCACCGCTCACCCGCGACCTGCGGATCACCGGCGCACCGACCGCCACCGTCCGCGTCACCTCCAGCCGTGACGACGCCGTCCTCTTCGGCAAGGTCTACGACGTCGGCCCCGACGGCACCCGGCAGGTCCTGCCCGCCCAGCTGGTCGCCCCGTTCCGGGTGACCGGAGCCAGGGCCGGCAAGGACGTCACCGTCACCCTCCCGGCGATCGACCACGAGGTGCAGAAGGGCCACCGGCTCCGCCTGGTCCTCGCCTCCACCGACCTCGGTTACGCCTCACCGGCCGCACCGGCGACCTACACCGTCTCCCTGAAGGGAGACCTCAGCGTGCCGACGGCCCCCGCCGTCACCACCGCCGCGGCACCCCTGCCCGCCTGGGTCTGGTGGCTGCCCGCGGCCGGCGCGCTCGCCCTGCTGCTCACCGGCCGCCGCCGTACGGCCGCCCCCGCACCCGATCCGGAGCTGGCCGACGTCCCGCTCGTGATCAAGGACCTGAGCAAGCGGTACGCGAAGTCCACCGACCGGTATGCGGTGCGCGAGCTGTCCTTCCGGGTGGAGAAGGGCCAGGTGCTCGGCCTGCTCGGACCCAACGGCGCGGGCAAGACCACCACCCTGCGCATGCTGATGGGCCTGATCAAGCCGGACGACGGCGAGATCCGCGTCTTCGGCCACGCCGTCCGGCCCGGCGCGCCGGTGCTGTCCCGGGTCGGCGCGTTCGTGGAGGGTGCCGGTTTCCTGCCGCACCTGTCCGGCCGGGAGAACCTGGAGCTGTACTGGCAGGCCACCGGTCGCCCGCCCGAGGACGCACACCTGGACGAGGCCCTGCGGATCGCCGGGCTCGGCGACGCGCTCGCCCGCGCGGTGCGCACCTACTCGCAGGGCATGCGCCAGCGCCTCGCCATCGCCCAGGCCATGCTCGGCCTGCCCGACCTGCTCATCCTCGACGAGCCCACCAACGGTCTCGACCCGCCCCAGATCCGCGAGATGCGCGAGGTGATGATCCGCTACGCGGCCGGCGGCCGCACGGTGATCGTCTCCAGCCATCTCCTCGCCGAGGTCGAGCAGTCCTGCACCCACCTGGTGGTGATGGACCGCGGCCGCCTCGTCCAGGCCGGCCCGGTACGGGAGATCATCGGCTCCGGCGACACCCTGCTGGTCGGCACCGCCACACCGGTGGAGGAGCCGGTCGTGGAGAAGGTGGCCGCGCTGCCCGGCGTCGCCTCCGCCGTGCGCGCCGACGACGGGCTGCTCATCCGGCTCGAACCCGGCGGCACGGCCGAGCGGCTGGTCGTGGAGCTGGTGCGGCTGGAGGTGCCGGTGGCCTCGGTCGGCCCGCACCGCCGCCTGGAAGACGCCTTTCTCACCCTGATCGGAGGTGCCGCATGAGCACGCTCGCCGAGCGCGCCGAGACGGCGTCGGGCTACCGCGCGGGCCGTACCCTGCCCCTGCGCGTGGAGCTGGTCCGGCAGCTCAAGCGGCGCCGCACCCTGGTCATGGGCGCGATCCTCGCCGTGCTGCCGTTCGTGCTGCTGATCGCCTTCGCCGTCGGCGGGGACCCGGGTAGCCGGAACAACCAGGTCACGCTGATGGACACGGCCACCGCGTCCGGCGCCAACTTCACCGCCGTGAACCTGTTCGTGTCGGCGGGCTTCCTGCTGGTGATCCCGGTCGCCCTGTTCTGCGGGGACACCGTCGCCTCCGAGGCGAGCTGGTCCTCCCTGCGCTATCTGCTGGCCGCGCCCGTGCCGCGGGCCCGCCTGCTGTGGTCCAAGCTCGTCGTGGGACTGGGACTGAGCCTGGGCGCGATGGTGCTGCTGCCGGTCGTGGCCCTCGCGGTCGGCACGGCCGCCTACGGCTGGGGCCCCTTGCAGATTCCCACGGGCGGCGCGCTGGACTCGGGCACGGCGGCGCAGCGCCTCGTAGTCGTGGTGGCGTACATCTTCGTGTCCCAACTGGTCACCGCCGGACTGGCGTTCTGGCTGTCGACCAGGACGGACGCCCCGCTCGGCGCGGTCGGCGGCGCGGTCGGCCTGACCATCGTCGGCAACGTCCTGGACGCGGTCACCGCCCTCGGCCACTGGCGTGACTTCCTGCCCGCGCACTGGCAGTTCGCCTGGGCCGACGCCGTCCAGCCGCACCCCGAGTGGTCCGGCATGATCCAGGGCACGGCGATTTCCACCACGTACGCCCTGGTGCTGTTCGCCCTGGCCTTTCGCGGTTTCGCCCACAAGGACGTGGTGTCCTAGCCGGTCGGGTGGCACCCGTTGGTCCCCGGACCTTTCCGCCTGCGGGAAGGTCCGATCGGGTGAACCCCCGCAACCAATTCTCCGGCGTCTGGTTGATGACGCAGTGGGGCATGCGACGCTACGAGAGAGGAACGCGCAGTGCGCAGGAAGCTTGCCATCGCCAGCGGCAACAGACCGACCGTCGCGAAGGGCAACGGCGGGGAACGCTGAGTCGGCTGCCGAGCCCGGGCCGTCCGCTGTTCCGGCCGCGGTCACACGGCCTTTTCGGAGCGGGCTTCCCCGCCTGAGGGCCAAACGCGTGGTGGCGCGAGGCGCACGGGCGGCTCACGTCGGCAGCGAGTGCAAGAACGGCTGACCGCCCGACGCACCAGCCTTCCGGCTGTGTCATGGCTGGCCTTGGACGTCCATCTCCGTGCCAAGGCCGGCTTTTCCAGTTCTTCAAGCAGGAAGATAACCACATTGCGACAGACCCTGAGCAGGGGAGTGTTCGCGGCGGCCGCCGCCACGGGCATTCTGTCCCTGTCCTGCAGCTCCGCCCTCGCCGACACGAACGCGGCAGGAGTCACCACGGATTCCCCCGGTGTGCTGGCCGGGAACAGCGTGCAGGTGCCGATCGAGGCGCCGGTGAACGTGTGCGGCAACACCGTCAACGGGGTCGCGGCGTTCAATGAGGCGGCCGGCAACTCCTGCGCCAACGGGACAGCGCCGCCGCCCGTCAGCACTCCCAGCCCGACCCCGCCGCCTCCCCCGCGCGCCAGTGAGACGCCGCGCCCGACGCCTCCGCCCACCCGGACCAGCCACACGCCGCCTCCGGCCGTCGTCGAGCACCCCGACGAGCCGCCCCGGCTGGCCGAGACCGGCAGCAAGACCATGCTGGCGACCTCGGCGGCCAGTGCCGCACTGATCGCGGGCGGGGCGATGCTGTACCGCCGCGGCCGCGGGGCCTCCCGCCGATAGCTGCTCCCGGGTGCCGGACGCTGTCCGTCCGGCACCCGCGCGCCCCCGCTCCGGCCGAGCAGCACCACCCGGACCGGGACGGGCCAGAACACGAGGACCGGCACCCGCCCCCTCAGTGGCAGACCGGTGGGCCGCTGACGACTCGCTCTCCGTCAGCGGCCCGGGGGCGCCCGCCCACGTGTTTGCCCGTCAGCGGCGCGCCGGCGCCGGCGACCAGGCTCGGCTGCTGCCTCCCGGAACGGGGATCGTCCCGCCCGTCGGGGTCCTCTTGAGCCGGCGCCGTACCCCTCCCACGAGTGTCGACGCAGTGAAGGTCGCGCCCTGGACGAAGCGCATGGCCGGCCCGAAGCCGGAGGCGGTCACCAGGCCCGCGAGGAACAGACCGGGCTGGGAGGACTCGAAGTCACGCCCGACCGCGGGAGAGCCGTCGGGCAGGGCCGCCAGCGACCCGCGAAGCCCGTCGGAGAGCAGCCCGAGCCGGTCGCAGCGCGCCCGGAACCCCGTGGCGGCGATGACGTGCTCGGTCTCCAGGGTGCGCGGGGCGCCCATGCGGCTCATGATGTCCAGCCGTACACCGCCCGGCACCGCACAGGCCGCGGTCACCTCATGGCCCGGCAATAGCTCCACCGCGCCCTCCACCCGGTCCCGCACCCACCACGCGCCCGCCGGCCCCAGCGCCGTGGCCGCGATGCGCGCCCGGGTCGGCCCCGGCAGGTGCCGGAAGAGGCCGGGGCGCTCGGCGTAGAACCAGTTCCGCCAGCCGGGGCCGAGGCCGCTGTGCGGGGAGCGAACCGACTGCCACCACGGGCGCTCCCAGGGCGGCGGCACGTCGTTCCACCGCAGCCCGTCCGCCCGCGCCAGCACCCGCACACGGGTGCCCTGTTCGGCGAGCAGCGCCGCGGTCTCCAGGGCCGCCTGGCCGCCGCCGATCACCGTGACGTCCTTGCCGCGGAAGCGGTCGAGGTCATTGTGGTGGCTGCTGTGCGTCACCAGCGCGGGGTGCAGTCCGCGCAGTGCCTGCGGTACCTCGACGAACGGCATCACACCGACCGCCAGCGCCACCGTCCGCGCGTGCAGCACCTCCCCGTCCTCGGTGACCGCCGTGAAACCGCCGGGGCCGGACGCCACCCGGGTCACCATGCGCTCGTCCACCTCCGGCACGGCATGGCGTGCGAACCACAGGCCGTACGACGCGAACGCCTCGACGGGGATCGGCTCCGCGCGACGTGCCGTAAGGCCGTGCTCCGCGCAGTACACGTCCAGACGCCAACGCCCGGCCGGGTCGGAAAGGTTGGACGCCGACGGCTCCGACTTGAGGAACATCCCGCGGGGCATATGGTCCCGCCAGGACGCCATGGGCCGGCCGATCAGGCGCAGGTTCAGCCCGGCGGCCGCGGCGTGGGAAGCGATCGACAGGCCGTACGGGCCTGCACCCACCACCAGTAGGTCGTACATCATCGACTGCTCGCTTTCTCGTTGTCGGTCAGGGCGGGCGAGGCCGCCGGGGGGATCAGGCGTGGCGCCGGAGCGGTCGCGCCCAGCCGCTCCCGCAGCCGACGGGACACATGCCGGCACCACAGGGCCCACATCGCCCATCCGGGAGCGCGGTCGTCCGGGGCGTACCAGGCGAGTTCGCGCCCGCCGGGCGCCGGACGCAGCGCGGCGAGCGGCGCGTAGTTCTCCACCACGAACGCCCGCCCGGCCAACGGTGTCCCGTCCGGCAGTGGACGGCCCGTCAGGTCGAGGTGCAACGCGCGTACGACGTCCAGCCCCGTGCTGTCCGCGAAGAGCCGGAACTGGGCGCCGGGGCGCGGGTTGAAGTCGAGCAGGTGATAGCGGCCCGTCGCGACGCAGCGGCGGAAGTCGAGGTCGAGGACGCCGCGGTAGCCCAGCTCGCCGGTGAGACGCTCGGCCAGCGCCTGCACCTGCGGGTTGGGTGTCCAGCAGCCCACCGCGGTCAGGCCCGCTCCACGCGGCCAGGCCAGATGCTTGCGGCCCGGCCCGCCCGCGCGCACGGTGCCCGAGTGGTCGGCGTAACCGTGGAAGAACCAGTCCCGGTCCCGTCCCGGCGGCAGGTACGCCTGGAGCAGCAGCCTGCTGCCCGCCTCCTCGGTGCGCAGGTACAGCTCCTGGGCCTGCCGTTCGGAGCGCACCAGCACCGTGCTGCGCAGCCCGCTGCCGGCGGGCAGCAGCCAGGGCCGGCTCCACTTCGCCACCACCGGCAGCCCGAGCCGCCGTGCGGCGTCGGCGGCTCGCGCCGGACTGTCCGGGACCAGCGTCACCGGGTGCGGGACGTCCGCGGACGCGCACACGGCGGGCAGTTCCTCTTTGTCGGCGACGCGTTCGGCCAGCGTGCACGGCATCGTCGGCAGGAGGTAGGAGGGTGCGAGGTCATCCCGCATCCGCCCCACGGCGATCGCGCTCGCGTCGTCCATCGGGACCAGGACGGCGGGACGCCCGATGCGGTCAGCCACGCGGCGCAGCACGGCGAGGATGTCGTCCGGGGATGCTCCCGGGAGCGGCGGGGGATGCATCCGGCTCACGTAACGCGATTTGCGGACGGGACTTCCCGTCGAATCGGCGACGACATGGACCTCCACACCCGCCCTGCCGAGCGAGCGCACGGCTCCAAGCGTTCCGTGGTGAAAGGGATTCCGGTCGATCCGCAGCAGTACGGCGGGGACCCGGGTGTCGAGTAGCGACACGGCTTCTCTTTTCTCTCGGATCGGCTCACCCGCACGGGTGAGCGCAGTACTCGAAAGCCGCAATGGTGTTGGCGCCATGGGCTTTGCTATGCCTGACTTAATATGACATTTCGTCAATAATGGGAAAGAAAGCTGGATGTGGACGAGAGCGAAGAAAGATGCGGGCATGGCCCCACAGCACAAGCGGGCCCGGGTCCGCCGGCTGGTCGTGGGCGCGGCGGCGCTCGTCGTGTCCGCCGCCCTGGCCGCCGGTCGCGCAGCGGGGGTGCAGGTGCTCGGACCCGCCTCTCCTCCCGTTCCGGTGCCGCCCCCGACGAGACCCGTGGTGGCCGTCCCGGCCGTTCCCGCACCCGCGGTCACTCCAGCGGCCGGCAATCCTCCGGCTGTCCCCGGGCTGCCGAAGCCGCCTGCGGTGACCCCTCCGGCGCCCGGCGTGCGCTGGCCGGACTTCGGGGCCTTCCTCGGTTCCGACGCCGGCGGCGTGGCCCGCATCCCGCTGCTCAGCCGCTGGCTGGGCGGTGCCGAGATCCGCGTCGGCCACACTTATCTGCCCGGCAACAGCTGGAGCGACATCGAGGGTGGCCTCGGCTTTCTCCCCGCATGGGCACACTGGCGCAACGAGAAGGCCGACCGGATGCTCGTCCTGAACGTCCCCCTGCAGGAGCGCAACGAGGAGGGCGTCTCCGACGCCGGCGTCCGGCAGCTTGTGCGGCGAGGCGCGGCAGGTGAGTTCGACCACCACTTCCGCGCCCTGGCCGAACGGCTGGTCCGGCTGGGGGTGCCGGACACGGTTCTCGTGCTCGGCTGGGAGATGAACGGCGTCACCTACACCCATCGCTGCGGGCCCGACCCCCAGGCCTGGAAGACGTACTGGAGAAGGATCGTCACCACCATGCGCTCGGTGCCCGGACAGAGGTTCCGGTTCGATTTCGCACCGAGCCGCGGCCGGGACGCCGTTCCCTGGACGCAGTGTTACCCCGGGGACGACACGGTCGACATCATCGGCATGGATTCCTACGACCAGCCGGCCGGAATGTCGTTCGACCGGCAGGTGAACGAGCCCTACGGACTTCAGGCACACGTGGAATTCGCCAAGGCCCACGGCAAACCCGTCTCCTATCCGGAATGGGGGCTGTTCCGCAACGGCGACAACGCCGAGTACATGGGGCGCATGCTCGCGTGGATGGACGAGCACAAGCCCCTCTACAACACGCTGACCGACTACTGCCCGCACGGCGTGTGGCAGTGCGGGAGCAATCCGGGGTCGTCCCTCGTCTACCGGTCCTTCCTCTTCGGCCGCACCGACGAGGTCGGCCGCACCCCCACCTCCACCCCGGCGCCCCCCGCACCCACCGCGCCCACCGCACCGCCAGCCCCGGAGGGCTGTTCGCGACTGGACCTGGGCACATGGGTGGAGCACTGGCTCGGCGGGACACTCTGCGTCCGCTTCGGCTGGTGGCCCGGCGGCGACTAGCGTGACGAGGCCGGCCGGGTGCACCGTGGTCACCGCTGGCCGCGCACATCGGCGGCGGCGGCCGGGCCGGGCACCGAGGCGGCGGGGACGGGGTCGTCGTCCTGGCGGGTCCGCCTCGGCCGCGCGAGCAGCGCCAGGCCGCACAGCAGCCCGCCCGCGCACGCACCCACCAGAGCGGTCACCTTCGACGACGCGGAGGTCGGCTCGGTCGGCTTGGCCGCCTTCGAGAACTGCACGAGCTGGACATGGGTGCTGCCCTTGGCGGCGTTCGCCTGCCGGGTCAGCGCGCGGGACACGGCGTTGGCCATGTCCGAGGCGAGACCCGGGCGCGAGGAGGTGGCCGACACGGCGACCATCGGAGCGTCCGGTGAGGTCGCCGCCTGCACGCTCCGCTGCAAGGTGCGCACCGGCACGCCCGCCCGCTCCCGCGCGTCCGCCAGCACCGTGAGCTGCGTGGCGACCCGGCCGTACGCCTGCGCGAAACCTAGGGCCGAGTTCACCTCGGTCTTCCCGGTCGGTACCGCGACGACGTAGCTGGTGGCCGTGTACGTCGGAGGGGTCAGCATGCCGTACGCGCCGCCACACAGGCCGCCGACGAGGATGCCGGCCGCGAGCACGGACCAGGACGGCAGCCTCCTGACAGGGGCCAGGGACAGGCGCCACGTACGGGTAGGTGTGTCGGTCATGACGGACTTGCTCCCAAGGGTGAGACGGACGACGAGCTGGAGACCGCTGCCGCATACACGTCCATGAGCCGGGCTGCGCTGCGGGTGATGCTGTAGCGGTGCGCGGCCTGGGGGGCCCTGCGCGGCCGGGGGCCCGCCGCCCGGACCTCGGCGATCGCGCGGGCGTACGCCTCGGGGCCGCCGCGCACGTGCCGGGCGCCGGCGGCGGCCGACGGCGGCAGATCCTCGATCGCCGGACAGGAGGTGTAGAGCACCGGCAGGCCGGACGCCAGCGCCTCCACGACCGCCAGGCCGAAGGCCTCCTCCGTGGACGGGGACGCGAGCACGTCCATCGCGGAGGTGAGCGAGGGCAGGTCGGGGCCGGGGGAGCCGTCGGGAACGTAGGGACGTTCCCCGGTGAACAGGACGCGCCCGGCCACACCGGCCTCGTGTGCCGTGCGGCGCAGGACGTGCTCCTCGGGACCGCTGCCCACCAGCAGCAGCCAGTGATCGTCCGGGAGGCGGGTGAGCGCATGGACGAGGACGTCGAACCGCTTGACCCGGGCGAGCCGGCCCACACCGCCGACGACGCACGCGCCCTCCGGCAGGCCGAGGCACCGGCGGGTGTGTTCGCGCCGCTCCCGGTCGAAGCGGAAGCGGTCCAGGTCGATGCCGTTGGGGACGACCTCGATCCGTGGGGCGGGCACGCCCCAGCGTTTCAGGCGGTCGGCCACCGTCGGGGAGACGGCGACCGTCGCTGAGCCGAGACGCTCGCTGGAGAGGTACAGCGCGCGCACCCCCGCCGTCAGCCTGCGGCCCTCCATCTGCGAGTCGCCCAGGGAGTGTTCCGTGGCGACGACCGCACGGACCCCGGCGATGCGTGCGGCGAGACGGCCGTAGACGCAGGCCCGGTACAGGTGCGTGTGCACCAGGTCGTAGCCGCCGGCGCGGATCAACCGGACCAGGCGCGGGAGCGCGGCCAGGTCGCGGTTGCCGCCCATGCCGAGATGCACGACGCGGACACCGTCGGCGGCGAGGCCCTCGGCGACCGCACCGGGGTTGGTGAGCGTCACGACGTCGCAGTCGACGGGCAGGTGGCGCAGCAGAAGACGCAGCTGCTGCTCGGCCCCGCCGACGCCGAGGCCGGTGATGATGTGCAGAGCCTTCATCACAGGCCCTCCACCGGGCGCCGGCGCAGCCGGTGCAGCCGGTGCTTGAGGTGCAGGCGCCAGGCCGTGTCGTTCTGGCCGACGTGCACGCGTGGCAGGGCGTGCCGACCGGTCAGCGGGCCGGGATCGATGGCGCAGGCGTAGGCGTACCCCGCTTCCCGTACGGCCTCGACGGCGCGTACGTCGACCATGCCGTACGGGTAGCAGAAGCCGCCGATCCGGGCGCCGGTCAACTCCTCGAGCAGCGCGCGGCTCTCGGTGACCTCGGTCTTGAGGGTGAGGTCGTCCGCCCGGGTGAGGTCGACGTGCGTCAGCCCGTGCGAGCCGATCTCCACGCCCTCGGCGGCCGCGTGCCGGATGCCGTCCGCGGTCAGCAGCGGCTTGCGCGGGCCGAGCGAATCCCAGGCGTTGTCGCCGCCGAGCCGCCTGGGCAGGACGAAGAGGGTGGCTCCACAGCCCCAGCGGCGCAGCAGCGGCAGGGCGTCGGTGACGAAGTCGGCGTAGCCGTCGTCGAAGGTGAGCCCGACCAGATCTCGTCCCTCGCCCCGCGAGCGGGCGGCGAGCAGCTCGGCCACGGACACGCCCCGCAACCCCCGCCGGCGCAGCCATGCCAGCTGCCGACCGAGCCGCTCGGGCGTGACCGTGATGCGGTACGGGTCGTCCGAGCAGTCGCCCACCGAGTGGTACATCGCCACCCACGGGATCGGACCCGGGCGCGGGGCGGGGAATCTGGTGGTGTCGACGGAATCAACGGATACGGCCATGTGTGAGCCTTCGTGTGACGGTGCGTACGGAGCGCAGTGCGGATGCGAAGCTCTGGGCGTCCGGGGCCCAGGCGAGGGGGACGAAGACGGCGATCACGGTCAGGCAGCCGGCCACCAGGCCCGCCACCGGGGACTGAAGCCGGCCGGCGACGAACGCCCCGGCGAAGGTGGCCACGACCGCCGCGCGTACCGGCCTGCTCAGCTCGGCCAGTACCGGCCTGATGTGGATCGACACGCTGTGGGGGCCGTTGCGGGGCGTCCGCAGGCCGACGAGCAGCAGGGCGGCCGTGACGGTGATGCCGAGGGCGTTGGCGGCGGCGATCCCGGACACGCCCCAGGTGCCCACGGTCGCGGCGCCGATCCAGGACGTCACGGCGATGCCCACGGCCATCGCGCCGACGGGGTACCAGCTGGGCCGGCCCGCAGAGAAGTACGAGCGGGTCAGGGCGCCGACCAGGGTCTGGCCCAGCAGCCCGAGGGCGTACACGCGCATGACGTCGGCCGTGGCCGCGGTGTCGCTCGCGGTGAACGCACCCCGCTGGAAGAGCAGTTCGACCATCTGTGGGGCGCAGGCGATCACCGCGCACATGCCCAGCAGCACCAGACAGGAGGCCACCGCCAGATCCCGCTGCACTCGGCTGCGGGCCCGTTCGGTGTCGCCGTCCGCGAGCGCCCGTGCCACCACCGGAAAGGTGACGGTGCACACCATGAGCGACAGCGTCATCGGGATCTGGGCGACCTTCTGCGCGTAGTTCAGGTGCGAGATGGCCCCGGCGGGCAGGTGGGAGGCGAGGAAACGCTCGACGAGGACCTGCGACTGGCGGCACAGGGCGAACAGCAGCACGGCGGCGACCAGCGCGAGTTGCACCGGCCGGTCCGCGACCTCGGCCTCGGCCCCGCGCGGCGTGCGCTCGCGCGACGTCAGCTGCCGCCAGAGCGAGGGAAGTTGTACCACCACCATCAGACAGCCGCCCGCCGCGACCCCGACCGCGGCGGAACGCACGCCCCAGCCTGCGCCGAGCAGGAACATCGCGGCGATGATGCCCGTGTTGTAGACGACGTAGATCGCCGCGGGCGCGAGGAAGCGGCGGTGCGCCCGCAGGGCGGCGCTGCAGTACCCGGCGAGCCCGAAGGCCAGCACGCAGGTCGCCGTGAGCCGGGTGCAGTCGGTGGCGAGCCGCGGGTCGGGCAGGCCGGGCGCCAGGGCCTGGACCAGGTACGGAGCCGTGCCGGCGATCACCGCCGCCACCGCGGCGAAGGCGAGGCACAGGCGGGGCAGGGTGGCGACCACCAGGGCGCGGACCGGGTCGCCCGGGGCGCCGCGGGCGCGGCGGGCCAGCGCCATGCTGAACGCCGGGATCAGCACCAGCGCCATCCCGTCCTCGATGAGCAGCGTGGCGGCGAACTCGGGCACGGTCCACGCGACCAGGAAGGCGTCCGTGTCGCTCCCGGCACCGAACAGCCGCGCCAGCGCCTGGTCGCGCACCAGGCCCAGCACGGAACCGGCGATGGACAGCGACGCCGTGACGAGCGTGGCCCTGGCGAGGAACTTCCGGGAGGCCGAGGTCGCCTCGGTGCCGTCCCCGGCCAGGGTGGCGGCACGCGCCGAGGGTACGGTCGCCGCGCCATCGGTTTCTGATCCGGCGGTGTGTGAAGGTCTCACCGTCATCGCGCCTCGGCCTCCTCGACGCGTACCCCGCCCACCGGGAGGACGTCCCCCTGCTCGTCGCCGGCCAGCGCCCACCACGCCACCAGCCCCAGGCCCATGGCGGTCAGCACGGTCGAGGGGCCGCCGATGTCCCCGTACACGAAGTCGGTCAGCAGCCAGACCAGCAGCCCGCAGGCGACGAGCGCGCAGTCGGGTCCAGGTCCGCGGAGGCGGCCACGCAGTAACCCCCGCAGTCCGCACACCAGCAGCGCCAGCCAGCTCCCGGCCAGCCCGAGCAGCCCGACCAGGCCCTGCTCGCTCAGCACCAGCAGGTACATGTTGTGCGGCGACAGCAGCGGCTGCCTGTGGTACGCCGCTCCCGCGCCCGCGATCTCGGCGCCCGACGACAGCGCCAGGGTGGCGTGCCCGTCCCGGTACTGCGGAAAGCCCTTCAACCCGACACCGGTCAGCGGGTGTTGGCGCCACATGCCGGTGGCGGACGCCCACAGGGTGTACCGGTCGACGACGGACTGGTCGGGGGCGTGGGTGACCTGCGTGATGCTGGTGATCCGCTGCTGCAGCAGCGCCGTGCCGACCCCGAAGCCGCCCACCAGGATCACGCCCGCGGCGACCGCGGCAGCGGCCACCTTCAGGGCGCGCCGCAGCCCGGCTGCCACCAGCTGCACGATGCACGTCAGCATCGTCGCGATCCACGCGCCCCGGCTGAAGGAGACCGCGAGCGGAGCCAGCAGTGCCAGAGCGCACCCGGCGGCGATCGCCCGCTGCCGTACGGACGCCCTGCCCAGTGCGATCCCGACCGCGCACACCAGGCCGAGAGAGACCGCTGTCGCCATGCCCATCACGTCCTGCGGCCCGAACGTGCCGACCGCCCGGATGTCCTCGCCCTGGTAGGAGGCGCCGGTCCGGGTGACGTACTGGTGCACGCCGATGGCGCCCTGGCACAGCGCCAGACCCACGAACGACCAGGCCAGCACCCGGAAGTCGGTCCGGTCGCGGATCAGTAGCAGCACGGCCGCCGGGACGAGCACGAAGATCTGCAGATAGCGGCCGAGGCCGGTGAGCCCGACCTCCGGCGAGGACGCCCCCATGGCGGCGAGCGCGAGTCCCACGACGGGCAGGCCGAGCACCACGGCCGCCGTGCGCGACAACGGGCGCCGCCGTTCGCGCAGGACGCGGGTCACGCAGTACACCACCATCAGCCCGGAGACCACGTCGGCCGGCCCCGCGCCACCCGGCGTCAGCGGCAGGGCCAGCACGGCGAACACGGCCACCGCGGGCAGGACCGGCACCGGCGCGGTGGCCCGGCGTGGGAGTGGTGTCAGGGCGTGGCTCACGGCTCAGCTCCCCGTCGGACGTACCAGCGAGATCGCGGTGCGCAGCAGGATGCAGACGTCCTGCCACAACGACCAGTTGTCGATGTAGGCGTTGTCGAACCGGCTGCGGTCCTCGATCGAGGTGTCACCGCGCAGCCCCTGGATCTGGGCAAGGCCGGTGATGCCGGTCCGCATGCGGTGACGGGCCGCGTAGCCGGGGTAGGTCTGGCTGAACTGCGAGACGAAGTAGGGGCGTTCGGGGCGGGGGCCGACCAGGCTCATGTCGCCCCGGAGCACGTTCCACAGCTGGAGCAGCTCGTCGAGCGAGGTGCGCCGCAACATACGGCAGAACCAGCGCATCTCGTTCTCGTTCGCCACGCTCCACCGGGTCGCCGATTCGTGCTCGTCCACCGGACGATGCGTACGGAACTTCAGCAGGGTGAACGGCCTCCCGTTCCTGCCGATGCGCTCCTGCCGGAACACCACGCCCGGTCCGTCGCTGATCCGCAGCACCACCGCACACATCAGCAGCAGAGGGCTGACCAGCAGCAGCAACGTCCCCGAGACGAGGATGTCGAGCATCCGCTTGCCCACGCTGTCGCGGCGTGCCGGGGACATGTCCAGACGTCGGCAGGAGAACCCGGCAAGCCGCTCCTTCGCCGCGTACGACGGGGAGTCGGCGTCGACTTCCCACACCACGCAGCCCGACTCGGCCAGCTCCCCCAGCAGCGATCCCTGTTCGGTGCGTACGGAGGGGTGAACGGCCAGCACCGCCCGCACCCCGTTCTGGATGACCGCCCGCTTGACCTCCTCGCCGGTCGTCAGCACCGGCAGGCTCTCGATGCCGTCCGCCTCCTCGGCGACGATCCCCACCGGCCGCACGCCGCACCGCGGGTGCCGCAGTACGGCGGCGGCCACACGCTGTGCGGTCGCCCCCGGGCCGACCAGGAGTGCGGTGTGCGGGTGGCGCAGCAGTGCGGCGCGCCGCCACCCGTGCACGGCGCCGCGCAGCGCACAGCCGGCCACCGCCTGCAGGGCGAAACCCGTCAGCACGGTGCCGACGGACAGGGCCCGCTCCGGCCGGTACGCCGCCACCAGCGCCGTGAGCGCCAGCCAGACCACCGCGACGCGGCCCCACAGTGCGGGCAGCTCCTCCAGTAGCGCCGGCACCGGCGGCCGGCCGCCGCGGGGGCGCAGCAGCAGCGATGCGACGATCAGCAGGGCCACGAGCAGCGGGTGCTGCTGGTCCTCGGTGAGTGCCAGGGCGCCCGGCAGGGCGGCGACGCCGTCCGCGAGCAGCAGCGGCACCGGGGAGTCCGGCCGTGCCCAAGGCCACGGGGCGGGGGACCCCGGTCCCCCGCCCCGCGCCCAAGGCCATGGGGCGGGGGACCCGGCGGCGGTGGCCGTGCCGCGCTGCGGCAGGACCGAGACCGGTGAGGATGGATGGTCCAGCGGCTGTACGCCGGGGGAGGGGGCGGTACGTTCGGCGGTCACGATGGGTTCGACTCCCTGTGCTCGGTGGACGCGACGCGCTGTGTGGTCTGGTTCGCCTCGGCGCGCTCGACCGCTCGGGACGGGCGCGCACCTTCGGTTGCGGGCCATGTGCCGAGCAGGTCGCGGTAGCAGTGCGCGACGGCCTCGGCGGCGTGCCGCACGTCATGGGCCGACAGCACGTGCCGACGGGCCCGTTCGCCGAGCGACTCGCGCAGCGGCGGGTCGAGCAGCAACTCCGTGACGGCTCCGGCCAGCACCACCGGGTCGTCCGGGGGGACCAGGCACCGGGTGGCGAAGGAGGACGGCAGGCTCTCGCGGGCACCGTCGACGTCCGTGACGACCACGGGCCGAGCGCAGGCCATCGCCTCCAGCGGGGCCAGCGCCATGCCCTCCCAGCGGGACGGCAGGACCACGAGATCGGCGGCCTGGTACCAGGGGGCGGCGTCGGCGACGGCTCCCGCGAACAGCACGGATGCCGGGGCGTCTTCGCGAAGCCGGTCGTGGTCCGGCCCGTCGCCGACCAGGACGAGGCGGGCGTCGGGCACCTTGCGCACGACGGCGTCCCACGCCCGCAGCAGGACGTCCTGCCCCTTCTGCCGGCACAGCCGCCCCACGCAGACGGCGAGCGGTGCCGCCGGGGGGAGACCGGCGAGCGGCGCGAGCCCGGCCCGCACGGCGCCGGCGGTGGCCGGGTGGAAGCGTTCGGGATCGATGCCGTTGGGCACGACGACCCAATGGCCGGCGATCCCGGCGCGTACACCGGTGGCGCGCTCCGCCTCGCTCACGCACAACACCCGTGCGGCCCAACGCGCCCCCCATCGCTCCCAGCGGAGCGCGAGGCCTCCGGTGACCCCGCCGGCCGCCTCGAACGACCAGGCGTGCGGCTGGAAGACCGTCGGAATCCGCCCGCGCACCGCGAGCCGCCCGGCGAGCCCGGCCTTCGAACTGTGCGCGTGCAGCAGGTCGGGGCGTACCTCGTCGATCAGCCGCGCGAGGTGTCGCACCTCCCGTACGAGCGACGGACCCGGCGACCGCGCCGCCTGCCACTGCCGTACGTGCGCGCCGAGCGCCCGCAGCTCCGCCGAGAGCGCGCTGTCGGGGCAGGCGACGGTGACGTGCAGGCCGTCCGTCAGCTGTGCTCGGACCAGGTCCGTCACCACGCGCGCGACCCCGCCTTCCACCGGCTGGGTGAGATGCAGGACGCGCGGCCGGGGGCCGGTGGATGACAGCAGCATATGTACGGCTTTCTCGCTCACGAAGGCCTCGGGAGGGGCGGCGCCGCGTTCACCGCCGGGCGTCCACGGCGGCGAAGAGGACACCGGCCCACGCCGCGTTCCGCCGGGATCTCAGCCGGAGGGTCAGCTGGTCACCGGCGTGCTTCAGGCCTCTGCCGAGATCGAACACGTCGGAGTCGTAGCCGAGGGTGTTGGCGTACGCCGGGACACGCGCCGGGGGCGTCCCCTCTGGCTCGCTGATGGTGGAGTTCAGGAAGTCGGCACGGGGATTGGCCGGGTTGGTGAGGCCGATGGCGGCGGAGCCGGGCCGGCCGGTCACCAGGGTGAGCGAGTCGCCGGTGACACCGCGGTCGCCGTTGTACGCCACCAGCCCCGCACGGCCTCCCGCGCCCGCCGCGAAGTGCAGGTTGCGCAGCCGGATCTGTCGTCCCGAGCGGGACCTCAGCGATGCGAAGCCGTCCCAGAGCGTGATGTCCCGCAGCGGCTCTGCCGGGTTCTCGTACGCCACCACCAGCGTCCAGCCGCCCCATGCCCCGACCGCCGACCTGCCGTTCGCCACGTTGACCTGCGCCACCGTGTACAGGCCCGGCGCGCTGTCCCGTACCAGCCGCGTCACGTCCGCCGATGCCTGGAAGGCGTCCGAGCCGTCTGCCACGCGGTGTCCGATCACCGTGTCCGCGAGGATTTCCTTGTACTCCCCGCCGGGCTCGGCGATCAGCACCCGCCCGTTGTCCTTCGGTGGTTTCTGCTCGCCCACGCGCAGATTGCCGCCCCAGTACAGGCGCGCGTACGTCACTCGGGAGCCGGGTGGCAGGCGGACCTCCGCGCGGGAGGAGTTGTAGGTGTTCGGGTCGTGGTCCACGTCGATGTAGAACATGTCGAAGGCGCCGTTCACCCCGCGCCCGCCCGCCTGCGCGGCCGCGCACCTCTTGGCCCTGCGGCAGGTGATGGAGGCGTTGGCCGCGCGAGCGATGCCGCCGTGCTGGTGCGCGCGGTACCGCTGGGCGAAGGCGAGGCTGCGCGCCTCCGGTGCCTCCGGCGCCTCTGGCGTGGCCGGCGCGGCAGCCGTGGAGCCGTCGGGCGCCCAGAACGCGGCGAGGGAGAGGACGCCCACCGTCGCACGGCGAAGCAGCGGACCCGGGGAATGGCGCATGACCGTCGTTGCCCTTTCGGAACAGGTGGCGGTGGTGGCAGTGGCACGAGTGCGATCTGGCACCGAAAGAGACGTGCCGGAAGATTCGCGACTTTAGTCATCAAACGTATAAATTCGGCAGAATTGCGCGGTGTCCGACAAGTGTGTCGGAAGCGTGGAGGCGGTCTTCCGTCCCGAGACCACCCCGTTGGCGTAACAACCCGGCGCAGTGCCGCGCGTTGACACCGGAGCCGGGCAGCTGGCCCGGGCATCCTGCGTCGATTCCAAGGAGCGCTTCCCCATGTCCCGTATCGCAAAGGGTCTGATCCTCACCTCCGTCGCTGCCGCGGCCGCCGCCGCCGCTGCCGGCACCGCTTCCGCCGGCAGCGGCGCGAGCGGAACCGCCGCCCAGTCCCCGGGCCTTGCGTCGGGCAACGTCGTCGAGGTCCCGGTCCACACTCCGGTCAACGTCTGCGGCGACACCATCAACGGCGCCGGCCTGATGAACTCGGCGACCGGGAACTCCTGCCTCAACGGCTGACGTCCGCGATCGTCCTGCGGCCCGCCGGCTCCGGCGCTCTCCGGTCGTACAGCTTCCCGAGACCCGGTCCTCAGAGATCTCATATGAGGACTCACCATCTTCCGGGCCTCGGGTTACCGCCCCGGTCAGCGCTCGTTAGGCACGGCGACAGACTCTTCCGCCGGCAACCCGCGTTGCCGAAGAAAGGAACACGATGAAGTCCCTGAAGGTTGCCGCCGTCCTTGCCGGGTCCTTGATCGCCACCGGTGTGGCCGCGCCCGCGTTCGCCGCAGGCGCCACCGACTCGGTGCCCACCGGCCTCAGTGGCGCCATCGACACCACGGCCCCCCTCGACGTGACGCGTCTGCAGCACGTGCGGGACGTGCTCGGCATCGAGGGCAAGGACTCGCTGGTTCACACGGCGAAGGAGGCCGCGAACGCGGTGAAGGGCACCAAGCCGGTGCACGGCGAACTGGCGCTGTAGAGCTGGGACCACGCCGTACGGAGGCGGCCCTCGGTGGGTTCGAGGGCCGTTTCTCCGTGTGCACGGCCAGTGACACCGCCCTCCCGGCCCGGGCCTGCGGACCCCCCTGGCACACGTCGCCCTCGGTGACGGCTTCGACCGCGTCGACGGCATGCCAACCTCGACGTCCGGCCGCCGGTGATCACTTTTCCTGGCCGCGTGCGGTGACCGCGCGGGGCATTCGGCAGTTACGGCTCCGGACAACCGGACAGGACGAGGAGTAAGCCATGGTCGTCAGCGTCGGTGGAGAACCGGCGGGTGCCGAGGACGGAGCACCGGGCCCGGTGCGGTCGGGACCGGCGGGCCGGACACGGCGGAATGCGGCGCGCCGTCTGCTCGCCTGCGCGCTCACCGCCGTCCTGGCCCCCATGACCGAGGCGTGCCTCTCGTCGCGCCCAGGATCCGGACCCGAGGACAAGCCGGGCGGCACCGCCTTCGACCAGAGCCATCGCGGCCGCCGCATCCGAGGTGTGTGGACCCCCGCCCGCGGCAAGGCCGTGGAGGGTCAGTGGCACGTCACCGTGGACGGCCGCCCTCTGCAACTGATGCGCCGCGCCGACGGCACCTGGCTGAGCATGGTCGACCACTACCGGTCGTACCGGACACCTATCGAGGCCGCCCGCGCCGCCGTCGAGGAACTCGGCCCGGGGCGGCGGCTGCGCGACCTCGCTCGGGACGCGGACGGCGCGGGACACCCGCACACGGGGGGCCGGCATGGCGTACGTGCGTAAGGACGTCGGCACGCTCACGAGGGACGAGATGCGCCGGTTCGTCAACGCGCTGCTGGAGGTCAAGCGGCAAGGCCAGTACGACGAGTTCGTGCGAACGCACATCCAGTATTTCGCCTCTGACGGCGAGCAGGGACTGCGCACCGCGCACATGGCGCCCTCCTTCCTGCCCTGGCATCGCCGGTTCCTGCTCGATCTGGAGGAGGCGCTGCGCCGTGTGGACTCCTCGGTGACCGTTCCGTACTGGGACTGGACGCGTGATCGCACGACCACATCCCTCCCCTGGACGGAGGACCTCCTCGGCGGGGACGGGCGCCGCTCCGACCGCCAGGTGATGACCGGCCCGTTCGCCCATGGGGAGGGCCACTGGACCATCAAGGTGGGCGTGACCGACGAGGTGTTCCTCACCCGGGACCTCGGCCACTCGCGCGATCCGATCGACCTGCCCACGAAGAGCGACCTGGAGAGGGCGCTGGAGGATCCCGCCTACGACGTCGCGCCCTGGGACTCGACGGTCACGCGAGGTTTCCGCAACAAACTGGAGGGCTGGGGCACCGGGCGGGGTGGCACCTCCTGGCACAACCACAACCGGGTGCACCGCTGGGTCGGCGGGGTGATGCTCGGCGCCGCCTCCGTCAACGATCCCGTCTTCTGGCTGCACCACGCCTTCATCGACCTGCAGTGGTACCGCTGGCAGCGCCGGCACGGCGGGGCCCGCTATCTTCCCGAGACGCCGCCGGGCCCCGATGAGGAGCAGCACGACCGGATCGTGGCACGGCACCAGAAGCTGCCGCCGTGGGACGTGACTCCGGATGAACTGGAGGACGTCGGCCACATCTATGGGTACGGGTGAGCTGACGCGTGTGCATGGGGCGGGGGGCGTTCACCGTGTGGCGCCGCTTCCTGGCCGCCAGCCCATTTGGGGGGGTCCTCGAATTGCGTGCCGACGGCCACCGAGCGTGCGACAGAGCGGTCACGGATGGGCACCGCGAATTGAGCTGAGAAATGAGGCGCGCCTCTCCCCTTGCTCCATCTGTGGCAACTCTTGGCCATACGGGTGAAGGCGCGGATCTTCTTGCTGGAGAGGTCGTTGGTCTGGGTGTTAAATCCTGCTCACGGGGATTCCGCAACGGCGGGACTCCATCGCAGAAAACCGAAGGGAAGAAATTCCGTGTCGAAGATCAGCTTTGAAGAGCTTGACGGCCTGACGGGCGAGATGCTGCCGGAGCGCGCGGTGCTGTCCGCCTTCTACGGTGGCGGCGGCGACAACGGCGGCAGCAACATCGTCAGCAACCCGGTCTGCACGAGCCAGCAGCTCCAGCCGGCCGGTCTCCTCACCACCCTGCTCGGGACCCAGAACCAGCAGCGTGACTGCAGCGCCTCCGTGGCCAGCACCACCTTCTAGTAGCGACGGCAGCGGCCGGGGCACCCTGCCCCGGCCGCTGCTTTCGTGTCGGCCCCATACCGCGTTCAGCGCGGAGCAGTCACGGATCGGCACTCTGCATTGATCCGGCAAAAGATGCATGTCTTTCCTCTTGCTCCATCTGTGGCAACTTTTGGCTGCACGGGTGAAGGCGTGGATCTTCTTGCTGGAGAGGTCGTTGGTCTGGGTGTTAAATCCTGCTCACGGGGATTCCGCAACGGCGGGACTCCATCGCAGAAAACCGAAGGGAAGAAATTCCGTGTCGAAGATCAGCTTTGAAGAGCTTGACGGCCTGACGGGCGAGATGCTGCCGGAGCGCGCGGTGCTGTCCGCCTTCTACGGCGGTGGCGGCGACAACGGCGGCTACGGCGACGGCGGCCACGGTGGCGGCGGTAGCAACATCGTCAGCAACCCGGTCTGCACGAGCCAGCAGCTCCAGCCGTCCGGCATCCTCGGCGACCTCCTGGGGACCCAGAACCAGCAGCGTGACTGCAGCGCCTCCGTGGCCAGCACCACCTTCTAGTAGTGGCGGCAGCGGCCGGGGCACCCTGTCCCCGGCCGCTGTCCTCATGTCGGACCACGCTCATGAAGGCGTGTGCTTTCGGCGCCCGAAGCGGCGCCGGGCGTCTCGCCGGGTGCCACGGCCCCGCGGCAACAGCACACACCACATCCAACTCCCCGCAGACCGTGACGTACGCGGTAACGGTGGCGGAGCCACGGTCACCCATGCCCGCCGGGCCGGTGTGTCGCATGTCGACGGCACGCAGGGGTTGCTCGGCGCTGGGCCTCGGCTCCGAAACCAGCGGCACGATGAGCGCGTCGGCTGCGTTCATCGCCACCTAGGCGCACGGGTCCCCCGCACCGGCCGCGGTCACCGTGACGAAGGTACCGGTGCACCGGAAAGGCCCTGCAGCCGGGACTGTGGCCGGCGGCTCGAGAACGCGTCCATCGCCGGGCGGAGGAGCACAAACGGGGCCGGCCGCCGCGAGGCCCCGGCGGGAGAACTATTCCCCTTGGGAGATCGCCATCAGTACGCAAGCACCCACGCCGGTTCAGTCGGAGCCGCCTGCCCCCGTCGGGGCAGCGCCCAGGCTCACCGAGGGAACCGAGCTGGTAGGCGAGTTCGCCGGTTCCGGATACCGCCAGCCACCCCACCTGGTGCACCGCTTCGACGGGCAGGTCATCCAACTGCCCGACGTGCTCTACAAGACCGCCAGGAGTCTGGAGCGACACCAGGCCGAGGAGACCAGATCGGGCGACGGCCGTCAGCTCCTCGACCGTGTGGCGCAGGAACTGACCCGGACCACGGGTCGTACGTTCGCCGCCGACCATGTGGCCTTCGTGCTCGACAACAAGCTCGCACCGCTGGGGATCACCACGCGAAGCGACGGCACCCTCGCCGACTTCGCCAAGACGCAGCACTCGTTCCTCGGTCTCCGCCACCGCACCGCAGTGGTATCCGAAAACGGCGCCTGGATCATCGCGGGGATCTTTTCCTGGCTGTTCCAGCCCCTCCTCGTGCTCTTGGCCGTATCGACGTTCCTGGCGACCGAGATCTACCTCTTCGCCACTCAGGACGCCGGCCTCGCCATGATCGCGGTGATGTCCGACCCCGGCGGCACTCTCACCATGATCGGACTGGCTCTGGCGTCCGCCGCCTTCCACGAGATCGGCCACGCCTCGGCTTGCCGTTACGGGAAGGTACGCCCCGGGGCCATGGGGTGCGGGCTCTACCTGGTGTGGCCGGCCTTCTACACGGATGTCACCAACTCCTATCGACTTGACCGCGTCGGAAGACTGCGCACCGACCTGGGCGGCGTCTACTTCAACAGCCTGTTCATCCTCGGTCTGATCGCGCTGCACCTCCACAGTCCGTCCCCGGTACTGCTGGCGGCGATCCTGCTCGTCAACCTCGAGATGTTCCAGCAGCTTGTGCCGACCCTGCGATTCGACGGCTACTACATCATCTCGGACCTGGTCGGCATCCCGGACCTGTTCAAGTACATCGGCCCCATCCTGCGCCGCACTCTCCTGCGACGCCCACCGGAGGAGCGGCTCCAGGCCCTCAAGCGGTGGCCCCAGGTCGTCGTCACGATCTGGGTCCTCACGGTACTGCCCGCCATCGGAACGCAACTCGGCATCATCGTCTTCCGCCTGCCCCAGATGGCGACCACTGCGTGGGCCGCTTCCGTCACGCTCGTCAGCAGGGCCACCACCAGCGCCACACCCGTGCTGAGCACAGCGGCGGCCTGCGTGCAGATCCTCTTCCTCGTGCTGCCGCTGCTCGGTGCCCTGCTCATGCTGTGGAACCTGGGGAATTCGGCGGTCCAGTTCCTTCGCCGACGCTTCGGCAGACACACACCCCGCCCTGAGGGCCACCGGCACGGAACCCTGTCACTGCTGCTGTGGGGGGCCGTGGGCGCCGCTGCCGCCCTCGGCCTTGCCTACCTGCTGTGGATGCTGATCCGCCCGGTGGTGTCCAAGGACCACGCGGCTCCCAGCCGTGCCGTCCGGTCACACCCGACGGTCGCTCCAGAAACGCCATCGGCAGCGCGACCCCCAGCAGATCCCGCGCTGCCCACCGGCTCCACCGGCGTCGGCCATGGTCGCGTCATGCTGTGAAACACGATGGGCTGCCATGCGGTACGGACGGCCACTGAGTCGGTCGGGGGAATCTCGCGGGCGTGGGGACCGCGGTGGGCCCGGGTGCGGAAAAACCCCGCAGCCTGGAACTGGTCAGGATCGGCGGGGACATGCCGGATGGACCCCGGGACGCCGAAAGCCGGAGTGATCCCCGGGAGAACACCTCGAGCGCCACCGCGTCATCCCGAGGCTCGAGGAACCCGGGGCCGCCGTGCGCACACCGCTGTTGTGGGGCGCAGGGAAGTCAGGGCGGGCGGTCCTGGGCCTCGGCAACTCCGGGGGGCGGTGTGCGGGGCCCCGTCGGGAGGCATGGCCCCCAAGGGGCGCGGCACCATGAGGGGCGGGTGATGGCACGGCACGAAGCGACGTCTGTCCTGGAAGGTGACGCCGGATCAGGTGGAGGACGTCGGGATCGGCGGTATTCGAGAGGCGTACACATACGGCTGAGCCCCGCGGTCGGACTCCGCCAGGGCTCAGCCGTGTGCTTGCTGCGTGTTGGGCGCAGGCTTTGATCAGAGGCCGTAGTGGCCCTCGTCCTCCTACTGGCCGTCGGCGTTGCCGCAGGCGTTGCCGCTGGCAGGGTTCATCATGCCGAAGAGCGCGCTCACGGTGTTCCCGCAGAGGTTCGCCGGCACGTGGACGGGGGCCTGGATGTCGTTCCCCGACACAACCCCGGGCGAGCTGATGGCCCCGCCGTTGGCATCCGCGCCGGCCGAGGCCAGACCGGCCCCGCTGAGGACCAGGGCGGACGTGCCCAGACCGAGGGTCGCCAGCTTCGCGATGCGAGACATCACGGTTCTCCTTTGAGTCGATTACCACAGCCGCACGAACACGGCCGCACGCTTTCTTCAACGCTCCCGAGCACCGCAGGTCACGGTTTCGTCCAGGAATCTCCCTTTCATGGGAAGTAGGGCTTTGATCAGATGAGATGTCCAGGAAGGGAACGTTCCCGTCTACCGCGGCGGCGGCGACCACCTGCCGCAGTCGGACGGGGGGGGCGAACGTCGGCCCACCAGTGAGCCGCGTCGGCGTGGACGGGGGCACCGCCGGTCGTCGAGGACGAGGTCTTCCTGGTCAGCCGCATGCGGAAGCACTTTCACCGCACCGGGGAGGTTCGGGCGGCCGCCGACCCGGAGCCTGGCCCGCGGCGGACGCGTCATCACCGCGGCCGCACTCGTCATGACGGCTGTGTTCGGCGGCTTCGTCCGACGTGTCGGAGCGCACCATGAGGCCGGCGTGCGGGCCTCCCGTCGGGAAGCGCGGGGATGGCTGTGGTGATCAGGGGGCCGCACGCCATCGCTTTCCAGGGCGAAGCGGGCCGGCTGCTCACGGGTTCCGTCTGTCGCAGGGTCTGGCGCATCTCCTTTCGTGCTTGGCGTCTCGTCGACCGGCCTTCGACACGCATTCGGCAGGCGGCAGGCGGCAGGCGGCAGAGTCAGGGGCCGCCGGGCGTCCAGGCCCGGGACGTCGGTGCGGCAAGCTCGGCCAGGTGGTGCAGCGAGTTGGTGAGATGCTCAGGGCCGAACGGCGGGAACTGGATGCCCCGCTCCCGGATGAACCGCGGCACCGCCGACCAGTCGTAGGTGAGCGTGACCTCGGTCTCGGACGGACCGAGCGGCGCAAGGCCGTAACGCCAGATCCAGCCGCCGAACTCCAGTTGACCGTCGCCCTTCTCCTGCCCCGTCAGCCAGCCGATGGCGCGGGGCGGGTCGAGCACCTGGACCTTGTTGACCACCTGGTAGTCACCGTTTGGATGGTTGGGGTGATACATGTCCATCCGGAAAATCTGCCCCACCTCGGTCAGTGGCGCCCGGTCGACAGGTTCCTGAACCCAGCCGGTGCCGTCGATCGCAGCATGGGTCGTCGGGTCCGCGAGCACCGCGAACACCCTCGCGGCGGGCACGGCGACAGCCAGGGTGGCGCTCACGTTCTCCTGGTCCATGGTGTGCACACTCCTTGTCATCTCGTCTCGGGCCTCCCGCAGGCGCGGAAGGGGTTCCCAACATGCAGACGACGCGGCGAGGCGGAACTCATCGGTCGTGTGGGCGGAACCCGTACCCGTGCCACCGGGGCTGTCCGGCTGTCACCGGGTTTTCGCGGGTGGCCGTGGCCCGGCCCGGCGGCGCTCCCCTTCACCTCTGGGGGTCGGCGCATGACCGAGCGAACCAGCCCCCAGCGCGTCCCCTCTCTCCCGGAGTCGGTCATGGCGTTACTGAGCGCGGTCCATGACGCGCTGGACCTCCCGCTTCCGGGGCTGACCGACGCGGATGAACGCGCCTGCGCCACGCTCTTGGCCCGCCGGGCGATGAATGCACGGGTCATCCTCGCCGGCATCCTGCACGCCAGAAGACCGGGGCCGACGGGCCGGCCGCTCCTTCACTCCTGCTTCGCGGCATGTGAGTGAAAGCTGTGCGCGCCTTGGCGTGGATGACGTTGTCCGGGCATACATTCATATGTTTTCCCGACAAACAGGGCTTCCGCCCGTTTCCGTCAGAGAATGGAGCGCATGGAGTGAAACAGAAGTGCAGGGTTGCCGCGTCGCTGACCGCCGCAGTCGTCATGACGTTCGTCGGAGCCGGAGCAGCACAAGCTGCGAAGCAGCCCGGGGCAGCAAACGGCATGACCGCCCGCGCAGGCATCGCATACGCCGGCGGGTGCGACCACGACCACGACCACGACTGCCCGAAGCCCACGCCGGTGCCAACGGGGTGCTTCGACATCGACTCGGCAGTTCAGGATCCGGACAAGTACCTCTCGGTGGTGTGTAACGGGCGGGTGTACGTCCTGACGGTCAGAGAGGCGCCGCCCTCGGCCCCTCAGCCTGTGGGCGACTGGCAGTTCGTGGGCGGCCCGACCAACGTTGTCGACGCCACACTGGCGACGCGCGCCAACCAGGTCTACGTCAGCGTGCTGACCGCCACCGGTACGGTATTCCAGGGCGTTTGCACCGCGACAGAGCCGCTCACGGTACCGTGCACCTTCACGCAGATGCCCACGCCTCCGTGATGAGACACAGGCGCACCCCAGCTGGACTGCCGAGCTGACCGCAGGTTCCGTGTGACATGACGAACCTGCCCCCGGCGGCTGGAGGAGCCGAGCCGACAACCCGTGTCGTACCCCCTCCGTGCCCGATCCTCCGGGGAACCACGGCGACTGACGGGGACGCAAACGCACGACCCCTGCCCGCTTGGCCAGGGGTCGCCCGCAGCGGCCGGGGAAGGGCGGCAGGTCGGGCTTCCAGGAAGAGGCGCGACGCGTGCCACTCAGCGGCAGCCCGGCACTGTCCAGAGAGCACTGTGGTCACGGCTGCTGCTTTGTGCGGCCGGCTGAGGCTTGTTGGGTGTCCGCGCCGGAGCTGACGTGTCGTTGGGTCTCCTGGGGACCGTGCCAGTCCAGGCACATCACGGTGGCATCGTCTTCGAGCCGGCCGCCGGCAGCGTCACGGACTGCGGACGTCAGCATCAACGCGGTCTCCCGCGGGTGCAGGCCCCGGGTGCGCTCCAGCAGGGCGCGCAGGTCGACCCTCTCCCCGTGCCGTTCGACCATGCCGTCGGTGAACATGAGCAGACGGTCACCATGGCGCAGATCGAGGTCCTGAACGCGGTAGGGGAGGGTCGCGAACTCGGACAGCCCGAAGGGATGGTCCACCTCGCAGGTAATCACCTCCACAGCGCCCTCACGCATCCGCAGCGGCCAGGGGTGTCCCGCGTTGACGAGCTGGGCCCGCCCGGTGCGGAGATTGATGCGCAGCAGCTGCCCCGTGGCGTGCCCTTGGCCGTGCTCGACCAGGGCCTGGTCGGCGCGGTGGGCCTGTTCGGCCAGGCCGGCTCCGGCTCGGCGGGCGCCGCGCAGGGCACTCACCAATACTGTGGCGGCCAAGGCGGCGTCGATGTCGTGGCCCATGGGATCGGTCACCGACACGTGCAGCGCGTCCCGGTCCAGGGTGTAGTCGAAGGTGTCGCCGCTGAGGTCTTCGGACGGCTCCAGGCTCCCGCACAGTGTGAACTGCGCGGCCTCGCACGACAATGACAGGGGGAGCAGCTGGTACTGGATCTCTGCCGCCAGGGTGGGCGGCCTGGAGCGTTTCCCCCAGGTGTAGAAGTCGGTGAAACGCCCGTTGGCGATCACGATGTAGGCCAGGACATGGGCGGCTTCCCCGACCTCATCTAGGACGTCCTCGCCAGGTGCGGCAGGCAGGAGCAGCTCCAGCAACCCGATCGCATCCCCCCGGTTGGTGACCGGCACGATCAGCCGCTGCCCCTGACCGGTCGCCTCCTGATACAGCCGCTGTGTACGGATCACCTCCTCGTAGACGCTGCCGAACAAGGGGATCCGCTCCACCTCCCGCCCGTCCTCCGCTGGGGCGGTCGACAGCCGCGCCACCGCCTTCCCCGTCAGGTCCACGATGAGGAAAGAGACCTTCGTAGCCTCGAAACGCCGCCGCAGGTCCTCCGCGATCACGTCCACCGCATCCACCGGCGCGGCCGTCTCCGCTGCCGTCAGCAACCGGGGAAGTCCACTCTGCCCACCATTCACGACCGCAGTTCCTTCCACCCGCCCCGCCTACCAGCAAGAGAATCACCACGGCGAGCGTCAACCCATGAAAGTAAGAATAAGTACAGATCATGGCGTTATGTGTTCACGGAAGTGAGTTTGTTTCGCGGCGTCCACTCGCTGACGCGGCCGTCGCGAATGCTCCAGTCGCGAACTCGACGAAGGGGTGGCCGCCTCTGCCCCGCTGTTGGGCAGCAAAGCCGAGACGATCACAGGTGCCCCAGTCCATATCAAGGGGTCTATGGCTCATGAGACATGGCAAAGTCTGGAGAAGGACGGCTACCGCGCCCTGCTTTTCACCCCGAGCTCCGCTCGCGGCTCGACGATTCTCCAGTCCCGTCGGGGCGCCTTCATCCAGGGGCGCTTTCCCGACCTTGGCCAGGCCGCCGGGAGTCTGCCCGGTGGCCTTCTCCTCGATGGCGAACTGGTCGTGTGGGATGGTGAGCAGCTGTCCTTCGAGGCGCTGCAGTGCCGTGCCGCTTCCAGTGGCCGGACAGCCGCACGGCTTGCCGAGGAACTGCCTGCGCACTTCATCGCCTTTGATGTCCTGCAAGCCGACGGTCAGGAGTTGCTACGTGAGCCGTACGCACGTCGACGCGAGAAGCTGGAGGGCCTGTTCAGCGAGCATGGGCTGATTACGCCGTGGACGTTGTGCCCCGAGACAAGCGACGTCCGGACTGCACAGGAGTGGCTAACCTCCTGGACGCAGGTGCCAGGCCTTGAGGGGCTGGTGATCCGCGGGCGGGACCAGCGATACCTCCCGGGCGTTCGGGGTTGGTACAAGATCCGCCGCAGGAACACGACCGAGGGCATCGTCGGGGCGATCACCGGTACCCTGCCCCGCCCGCAAAGCCTCTTGATGGGCCGCTACGACCAGGACGGAGCCTTGCATCTGGTCGCCCGTGGCACCCAGCTGTGCCCTGAGTCGGCCCGGCGTGTCGCCGGCAGGCTCACCGCTGCCAGGCCTGGGCACCCGTGGGAGGGCGTGCGATTCACCACGTCGTGGGCGTCTCGGACACCGCTCGACGTCGTCCTCGTCGAGCCCGCACTGGTCGCGGAGATCGACGTGGACACTGCCCAGGAAGGGGGGCCTGGCGGCATCCGGTGCGGTTCATCCGTCTCCGTGAGCACATGGCGCCACAGGACGTTGCTGCCTTCGGCGAGGACGCTGTGCCGGCCGCCGGGTGACCGCACGGTCGGAGCTGCCCTGTGCATCTCGAGGCAGCTTCGGGACGTCGAGAGCGATCCTGGCTCGCGGTTGCCTCTCCGCCCTGCCTGAACGGCCTGAAGGTGCCCGGAGAACTTCTCCGCGTATTCACCGCGGCCACCCGCAGAAAACCGGTGACAGCCGGACAGCGCCGGACCCTCCCCGCGACCACCAGGAGCGATCCGGCGCTCTTCTGCGTAGACCTGCACCCACCCTGACCAGCAAAAAGCCCTCCCGATGGGAGGGCTGAGGCTGGGCGCCCCCGGCAGGACTCGAACCTGCGGCCAAGCGCTTAGAAGGCGCTTAGCGGGTTGCGTATCGCACCCTTGCTGACCTGCTCCTCTTCCCGTGCTCGGCGTCATATGGACCAGCCTTCGACACGCATTCGACTGGCGGCGGCCAAGTATCCGGTAGAGACCGGATCGAGGCATCAAGATCACAAAAGGCCTCGTATACGAGGCTGACTTCCCCCCTCGTGGCGCGCACTGTAGCTGTAGCGAGGCTGGGCGTCGGTACCACAGTTGGTACTGCCTTACCGGACTGTCCTGGACCACGCTGGGACTCATATCGATCGGCAGGGCCGAACGCGTGGACGCGACCACTCGGGCACTGACTCCGGCCCTCGTGCGCGAAATCGTGACGGAGCCACAGGGGTACGGGAGGTGTGATGGATAGTCACTGGGAGCGCAACGGCCCAGAACCGTCATCAATTGATCGGAATCTCGTAGACGATCTCGCAGTGAGCAGCGGGCACCACGATGTCCGCCGTCTCCACGGGCCGTCCCTCGTCGCTGTAGTACGTCCGCCGAATGTGCGTGACGAGCGCGGCCTTCGGGATGCCCAGGAGTGACGCCTCCTCGGCGGTCGCCTGCCTCGGCTCAGGCTGCTCCACGGCGTGGCTGACGGTGACACCGATAGCGGCCATGCGGTTCACGACCCCTGCCCCGGCGTGCGGCCCCCCTTCCGGGAGGACAACGAGAGTGCCGGCGGTGAGGTCGTACGGCTCCCAACTCGTCGACAGCTGCACGGGCCTGCCGTTGGCCAGGAACTCGTACGTCGTCCGAACACACAGGTCACCCTCGGCAATGCCGAGCCGCGCTGCGATGTCCGCCGGAGCCGGCACCTTGGCCTCAGTCCGGCTCTCCCAGTCCCCTTGCCTGCCTACAGCCTTCATGTCCGCCCGGAACGGAGACCCGTCGGGCCGCTCACGCGCGGACGAACGGACCACCCGCACCCGTTGTCGGGGCTCGGCGACGTACGTGCCCGAACCGGCGCGGCCCTCCAGCACACCCTGGGAAATCAGCAGCTCCTGAGCCCGGCGGACCACGTTCTCGCCGACCCCGTACTCCTGGCCGATCTGGGCGCGGGACGGCAGACGGTCCCCGGGCTCCCATACGTGCTCCGCGATCCGGCGCCGGAGTTCGTCGGCGATGCGGAGATAGGGCGGCTGCTCAGGCATATGGAAAATCTAGTCCACTAGCTCTAATCTAGTCCACTAGCTTCACTGAAAGTGATCGCCGGCTGACGGAGGCTGCCCTGTGCCCGCTTCGGGATCTCGCGTGGCGGCCATCGCCGCCCGGCTGTCCGCCGTCGGGCTCCCCGCGCGCGTGGAGGAGCACGACCGCTACACGTCGGTTGAAGCGGAGATACCGGAAGCGCCCTCCGCTGACTTATGGCGGGAGGCCCTGGAAGTGGTGGCCGAGGCCGATCGGTTCGGACTCCTCGCCACCAGCCTGAACGGCCGCACCCTCTGGGCGGTCGTACACAAAGCGGTCCCCGCGACGGGCGATGTCGGGGGACCGAGCCATCAGCGATAGGAGCTGAGCAGCGTGCTCCACCGTATCCGCCGTGCCGTCTCACTCACCAGAGCGCGGTACGCCTCCAAGGGCAGGCGCCGCCGTCCCTTAACGACCTCCCGGCCGACGGTCGCCCCTGCCTGCCCGGCGTCCGCCGAGGCGTCGAGGCGGCCACTGGGCCGGGTTTCTGACATCGCCGACCATCGACTCCCGCTCGCAGGGGAGGACAACGCACTCGTCCGCCCCCACGTGCGGGCCTGGGAGGAACGAGTACGGCCACGGGCGGTGCTCGTCGCTTCCCATCTGCCGGCTGAAGCCTGGTCGACCCTGGCGGGGGGCCGCTGATGTCTCCACGCCAACAGCTTCGCGTCACCGACGCCTCGGCCGTCCCCTACCGGTCGACCGCCTGCCGTATCGGCACACACCCGCTCTGCACGGAGTCCTCTCCCGTCTCCGCGCCGATCGACCTGCCGGTTGTCTATGAGACGTGCGCGTGCCCGTGTCACTCGATCCCGGGCCACTCAAAGCCCAGGGAGGTGCAGCGGTGAGCAGCTGGGCACCGGGCGGCGCGCTGGTTTCCACGGTCGAGGTCACGGCGACCACCGTGCAGCGTGGTGACGTCATTCAACTGGGCGGCAGAGCGTGCCGGGTTATGGACCTCATCCAACTTCCTCAAGGCGCCAAACGACTCCTCTTCGAGTCGGGCGAGCTGCTGACCATACACACGCGAACCCGGCTCGCTGCCGTTCGCGTGCTGAGAAGGCGGTGACCCGGTCCGTGCCTTCACGCCATCACGACATCGCCGACGATCTCCGGCGCCAGATCACAACCGGCGCAGTCAAACCAGGTGAACGCCTGCCATCCGAGGCAGACCTCGCCGACCGATACGAGGTCAGTACGGCAACACTGCGAAGTGCGCTCGCAGTCCTCCAAGGCGAAGGTCTTGTCAAGAAGATTCACGGAAAAGGCAACTTCGTCCGCCGCTCCCTCCGCAAGATCGTGTACGTCGGGGGGTGGGGAACGCTGGATCCATGGACCGCCGCTGAAGCGGCCATGCGCGTCACTGTTCGCACCACCACCGTGCAGGCAGACGGCCATCTGACGACCTTGCTAAGGGTGCCGACGGGCAGCCCTCTTGCTGAGTTCTTCTGCATCAGCCATGAGGGAGACTCACCACACGGTCTGGCCCGCATCTACATCCCGCGCGACCTGGCACCGGCCGGCGTGCTGGGCGACGACTCCTCGTGGCGGGACACGGCCACGCGATTCGCCGTCCTCGGCTCGGCACCAGCAACTGTCCGGGAGACGGTATGTGCTCGTCCACCGACACCGGACGAGGCATCCGCCCTCCGGATCGGCCCAACGGCGGCAGCCCTCGCGATCACACGGGTCGCGACCGACTCCACCGGTCGAGTCGTCGAGGCCGCGCTGCTCGTGTTCCCAGGGGATCGCGTCGACGCGGTCTTCACCACCCACGACGTGACCGATGAGAAGGGCACCCAACGATGACGGCACCGAACGAACTGCAACTCCTTCCGTGGTCGGGGCCGGAGGGGAAGCCCTGCTACTTGGACACCGACGACAAGGCCGGCTACATGTCCCGCCTGGCGGACGACATCGAAACGGTGCAACTGGGCACGGCTGCCGAGCTGCTGGAGCAGGCCTCGGAAACCCTCGACGATGAGAACGCGGACCCGGAGGAACTGCGTCGATTGGCGCGGGAACTGACGGGTGCTTTGCGTGATGTGCACCGCGTTGCGACCAGTCGGGGTCACCTCCTGGCGGCAAGCGACCTTCATCGCTCCTGAAGCGGGCGGCTGCGTTTAGCGCCTGCCGACGGCGACACTTCCGTTCCATCCTGGCGGGGAGAGGCACCCGGATACGAGCCCGGGCGCTTCTCCCCGTTCTCTCTGTGTGACGCCCGAACCCGCAACGGCTCCGGAGGCCGCTTGGCTCCTGCATAACGAGGCTGGTCACGGCCTTACACGTCGCAGATCCGGCGGAACGAGTCCACGGGTAGTCCACGGTCGCGAGCCGAGGAACCTAGCCGCGGCGGAGCCGTGCTATGCAGCGGATTCGGCGCCCTCCTGGCTCACCCTTCTCCATCGCCACCCTCGGCAGCGGGGCCCTCGGATCCACCAAAGAGGTCCCTCCAGCCGCCCCCACAAGGCAGTATCCCGGTATGGATGATTGGGACGCATACACCCTGTCAGTTCACGAGCAACTGACTGCAACAGGATTCGTACATGTGTGCAAGTGGGCGGGGCACTTCGATCCAGAGACCTTCACGAAGTACGAAGAGGTTCTGTCAGCTGCCGAGGATGAGAAACCGATCCAGAAGTTCCTGGAAGAGAACCCCTGGATGCTGATCCAGCAGATGGGAGGAAGCTGCAGATGGATTCGCCCCCAGGTGAGACTGGGTGATGCTTACGTACCTGATTTCCTGGTGGCCAGACTCGACAGCTACCAACTGAACTGGACCCTCGTCGAGCTGGAGAGCCCCAGAGCTCCACTCTTCATGGCGAGCGAAAAGAACGCCAATCGACCCGCAGAAAAGCTTCGAGAAGGACTCGACCAGATCACCGAATGGCGGCGATGGCTACGCGCAAACACTGACTATGCTCAGAGGCCGCGTGGAACCGGGAAGGAAAGCCTGGGGCTTGTCGAGATCGGCGACTGGGCCAACGGACTGGTCATAATTGGCAGACGGTCTGAAATGACGATAGCGCAGCGCAGAACGCGTGATCAGTTGGCTTTTGAGAGCAGGACAAACATTTACACGTACGACTGGTTGACCGACGAGGGTCGCAGAGTCCGCGGACGTGTAGAGGAGCTTGGAGACGGCACCTGCGAAGAGTGCTCGATGTTCCTCTAGCCAGGAGAACGCAGGACAGGGGTTGACGGGTGCGCCAACCGATCAGGCGCGCGTGTGCAGGGCACCCACCACCGAGCCTTAGTCACGCTGTCTGGCGATGTCCGCCAGAGTAAGCCGTTCCGGCGAAAGCGTGGTTGGGCGGCCTTGAGCGATGACCTCTTCGTCCCGAAGCAACTTGGGTGCCCCCTCGACCTTGGGCCGGCGTGCCTCTCACCTGCTGCGACGGTCCGCAGTCGTCCGCCGTCGTTCGCCGCTGTGCGTCGGCGTTGTCACGCAGTTAGACACTCACCCGTCCTCGACCAGGCGCTTAGTGGACGGAAGGCGAACCCGTGCTCGCCGGAGGACCGTGGACATACGGAACGGTCGTGGTCTGGCCGGATGACGGACGGCTGGCACTGCGCTCCCTTGGACGCACAGGGAGATCCCGAACGGGAACACGCCGCCCTCTTTCGATTGCCCCCCTGGCCCCGCCCGGCATCCTTGCCGAGTTCCTGCTGCGGCTGCTCCCGTCGGGTGTGACGCCCCAGCCCGGTCCTGACATGAGTACCGAAGAAAGCCGCCAATACTGCCTTACGAGTGCGCTCCTGGCTGGACGGCATGAGGTGCGCGTATACGCGGAGCGTCAGGCCAGGGTCCGAGTGGCCGAGGTACTCGGCGAGAGCCTTGATGTTCTCTCCTGCATCCAGGAGCACCGACGCGTAGAAGTGACGGAGGGCGTGCATGCCGTTCTCGCGGGACTCGGCGTACGACTCGCCCGGCTTCCGGTCGGCGATCACACCGGCCGAGGCCAGCGCGCGCTTCCACACCTCCTCGTTGAGGGACGTCGGCATCGGTGACCGGACCGGGGAGGGGCACGTCCCGCAGCTTCCCGCCCTTGGGCGGGGCGAACACGGGCTTGCTACGGCTCAGCTTGATTCTCTACTGGTTCAAGTCGGCTCGCCCCGCTCGCCGCGCGCGGCCCGGCCCCCGGCCGGGCCTGCGCTTCTGTCTCCGCCCCGCTCCAGCCCGGCCGGCGCCCGTGCCGCGCTCCTGGCTCGACGGCATCAGAGTGGGCATGCACGCGGAGCGTCAGGCCCGCGTCCGAGTGGCCGTGTGATCTCGTCGGACCGTCGGAGCCGTCATGTGGGTCGGCGGCCGTAGAGCCAGCTGTCGTATGGGGCCTGGTCGACGAGGTCGTACCGGCCGATCGCTGTAGGGGGCCAGGACGAGGGGGAGCGCAGTACCAAGGGCGGCACCCCTGGCAGGGGGTGCCGCCCTTGGGCGTTCATACCGCGCGGGACTCAGGAGTGATGGCACGCCCTGAGCCTCAGGAGTTGCTGAACGCGTCCCGCAGCCGCATCTCGTTGAATCCGTTGCCGTCGTAGTCGTCCGAGTACGTCAGCGCGAGGCGGCCGGTCGAGGCCAGGGTCACGGCCGGACCGCCCTGGCCGCCGCCGGTCACCACGTTCATCCGGTAGGCGGGGAGCCTGCCGGTCGTCGTGCCGTCGGCGTTGAAGCCGCGGGCCCACACGTCGTCCTTGCCCGCGTACAGGGTCCCGCCGATGTTCACGTCGAAGGCCTCCTTCCACGTGACCACGAAGCTGCCGTCGTCGGCGACCGCGACATCGGCGACGTCCTGGTCTGAGATCGGCCGCTGGCCGTCGACGTACGGGCCGCTGATGGTGCCGTCCTCGGTGATCCGCTGCTCGGCCGCCGCGGCGCTGCCGGTCGCGGAGAAGACGCGGTCGTAGATCCGCTGCGGCCGCACCAGCGTGCCGGTGCCAGTGGTGTACTCGTCCGTCCACGCCACGACGAACCGGCCGTCGCCCGTCGACGCCACCGCGGGAACGGTCTGCTGCCCGTCGGCGAGGGAGTTGGCCACCTTGCGGGCCACGGCGAAGCCGCCCGAGGTGCTCAGCTTCGCGAGACCGATGTTGATGCCGCCGTTGCCGTCCGCGTCCTCCTCCCAGACGATCGCGGTGTTCCCGGCGTCGTCGATCGCCGCGTCGGGGCGGCGGTTCGACCCGGCTGCACCCGAGTTGATCGTGCTGACCTGGACGTCCTGGTAGCGCAGCGTACGGGTCCCGGACCAGCTGCTCGCGTAGATCTGGTTGAGCGTGGAGCCGTCGGCCGTGCTCTCCCAGGCGACGGTGTAGGAGCCGTCGCCGGCCACCGCGACCGTCGGCCGCAGCTGGTCCCCGTTACCGGAGGCGTGCGGGCGCGGCAGGGCGGTCACCGTGCCGTCCGGGGCCACCTTCACCACGGCGATGTCGGCGAACTTGTTGCCGTCGTCGTCCTTGGCCCACGCGACGATCGCGTTGCCCTGGTCGTCCACGCCGACGTCGGGCTTCTGGTGCGACCACGTCGTGTTGCCGGCGGTGCCGCTGTTGCTCAGCAGCTTCTCGTTCCACAGCGCGACGCCGTCCTTGTACATGCGGATGTACACGTCGGTGCCCAGCTCGATGTCCGAGGAGTCGTGCCGGTCGCCCTGCTCGTACACCACCGCGGTGTAGACGGACGAGGTGCCGCCGGAGGCGATGGCGCTGTAGTGCTGGTCGCCGCCGGCCTGCACGTTGACCCGCGAGTAGTGCTGGGACGTCGAGCCGTACTTCGAGGCGTCGATGTCGACCGCACCCGAGTGCACCTTGTTGAAGTTGGCGACGTAGGCCTGGTAGACCGTCGGGTCGTCGATACGCAGCAGCGTCTCGTCGTTCGTCTTCAGCGAGCCCGAGGTCCAGTTGTGGGAGCCCGTGTACACGTGCTGGACCTTGGTGCCGTCGGCCTTCGTCCACTCCGTCAGCAGGTACTTGGAGTGGGTGGTGCCGTGGTTGCAGGAGGCGGTCGCTGAGGACTTGTAGCGGCACCCGCCGGGGCGGTTGCCGTAGGCCGCGATGTCGAGGGCGGTCAGGTCGTTGACGCCGTCGTTGCCGCCGCCGTTGCTGAGATCGCGGACGTTCGCGTCGACGCTGCACCCCTGGGACCGCTTCGCCTGCAGGGCGTCGTAGACACCCGGGCGGGTGGTCCGCTGGTCGAGCTCGGCCGCCGAGATCCTGATCTTTCCGTCGATCGAGCAGTCGACCTTGTCGATGAACGAGGCGAGGATGTCGGCGTTGCCGTAGTGGGTGGCGTCCGAGGCGGTATCACGGGGGAAGAAGAACGCCTCGACGGGAGAGCTCGGGTCGCCCGTGGTGTAGTCGTACGTTGTGTGCAGGCTGTCGCCGGCATGCTTGATCTGGTCGTTGAAGTGCGCGCGGTACCGGGAGGCGAGGGTCGCGTTGTTGGACACGACGACCGCGTTGTTGATCTCGCCGTCCTGGCCGCCCGCGAGGTTCTGCGAACTCTGCCAGACGACGTTCTTGCGTCCGTCGGTGAGCGCGTCGAACACGATGTACTTGTCGTGGTCGATCGCATTCGTGTCGCCCGAGCCGTTGCCCAGGCAGCCGCGGGAGCACCAGGTGAGGCTGGAGTTGCCCGTCAGCGTCAGACCGTCCAGGTTGCTGCTGCCCCGGTTCGCCGACTCCGAGATGATGCGCAGCGTGACGCCGCGGCTCTGGGCGGCGGTGAGCTTCGCCCGCAGATCCGAGCTGTTGAACCAGTACATGCCCATGTAGAGCGTCGAGTTGGGCGCCGCGAGATCGATCAGGTCGCCGACCGAGGTGTTGATCGAGGAGTCGTACGTCGTGGGCGTGGGGTAGTTGAACACCGCCGAGTAGTTTCCGGAGACGACGGTCTCCGCCTGAGCGGTGGCCGGAGCGAGCAGTGCCGCACCGAGGGCGAGAGGGGCACCGAGTGCCGCCAAGCGCCGTATCTGTCTGCCCATCTGTTTCCTTACATACATACGAGTTGGGGAAGCGCCATCTTATGGTGCGCTTATTTACGTTCTTGACCGACGGTCGACGCGTCAGCGCACGGTGACACCCGTGACGGGTGACGGAACAGCGGAGCGCGCTCACGAACCTGCCCGATCCGCGGGCCGGCGTAATGGGCCATGAGCCCTCGCGCCGAAGGGGACGCCCGACAACGCGGCGAGTGCCGTAGCCGGCGTCGCGCACCCGCCGGGATCAGGGGACAGCCCTTGGAGCGGCCAGCTCCCGACGCAGTTCACGCATCGCCTCTGCCAGGCGCTCCACTCCTCCTATCCAGGCTGGGCGTTGAAGTCGGCTGCCTTCCGGGACCGGGGCCCAACTCACTCGCATCCACGTGTCGGCGAAAGTGCCGAGCGAAGTCTCGGTGCCCCAGGGAGCGAGGAAGGCACCGATGGCCACGCCGGCGAGCGCGAACGTTGGCGCGATCCTTGGTGTAAGCCCAGCCAGGTGTTGCCCCGATCATCCCGGTGTTCAGGTGAAGGGATGCTCCTCCGTTCCGTGGCGGGCCGTCTGCGGGCCGTGCGAGGCCGCTCGACAGCAGTCGGCAACGGCCGATGGCGACCTCTTAGAAGATGCGGGCACACCTTGGTGAGGCGGTCGGCTCCTCCCTTGAGATCGCCGTGTCGGCCTGTCGAGTGCCGCTGTCGTCTGCCGTCGTTGCCGTCAGCGCTGCCGTCACTGGCGGCGGCAACATCGCGTGCGCACCGCATTAGGAGCAGGATGGGCGGCTGCTGGCGCGACCTGGCCGCCGTCGCTCGCTGGTCCATGACGTTACGCACAGGCGAGAACGAGCCAACTTCGAACCGAAAGATGATCATCCATGGCCATCTGCGCAGATGGCTAAGAAAAAGCCGCAGGTCAGGCGTCTGTAGCCTCACCTACAGAAAACTTGGAGAGCGGCAAAAGCCCTGCTGGGGAACGCAGTTGAGTCCGTGGCTGACGGCTGACGTTGACCACATCAACCCCACCTCGTGGCACATACCGTCTACGGAAACGCGGACGGGGACCGCCCCGGCATGGGCGATCCCCGCAGTGTCCGCGTGCAATGCCCCAGCGAGAGCAAAACAAGGACAGGCACATGGAAGCACAGATGTGGAAACCTCTGCGGATCGAGTACCGCCGCCCCCAGCTCCAGGACTGGATCAACGTGGCCACCCTCGGCACCGCAATCCACCTGCAACCGCAGGTCCCGACCGGATTCGCTTTCGCGGCCGCAGTGACCCTCCTCCGGTGCCTGCGCTACCGCCGTACTGTCTGAATCCACACCCCAACATCGGAGTCCCCTGTCGCACACGCGGCAGGGGGCTTCGCCCGTTCCGCCGCCCCCAGGTCGGGCGGACGTCCACACCACCGGGCCCTTCGGTATCTCCCGCCTCGCACCATCAGCTTGGGAAGCTGCGGGCATCGGGGGCCTGTTGGGTGCGCTGACCTGCTCGAACAGCCTGCCCGCGGCCTTTGCGGGCCCGGCTGCCTTCACCGTGATTCCCCGCTGTTCCCCGCTCGATCTGGTGTGCTTGTGGTGCGGTCGCTGTCGGCGTGGGGCTCTACGAACCGGCCCGTCTGCAAGTGCCTCAGAGGTGTTGCTTGGCTTCCCTGATCAGTCGGCTGATGTCGTCACGGGTCCGTACCCTGGCATCGTCGAGTTCTGTTCTGCTGTGTGTCTTGGACAGCGCGGTAACGTCTGCGAGCACGTCCTCCGCGGCCTGGCTCAGCGTCTCGTCTTCGGTAAGCATCTGTACCCGAAACAGTGCCTCTTGGGCGTTGGAGCGTAGGTCGTAGGCGCGGATCCGCACCGTGTCGGGGTCCTCCGGTGGTGGCTGTTCGTGTTCGCAGAACCAGAGGTGAACCAGGCAGCGGCGGTAGTTGACCCCGACCGCCGCGACATCCCCGCCACCGTCCGCGATCACCCGCGCGTCTTCGCCACCCTCACGGCCCCCTCGTTCGGCCCGGTCCACAACCGTCCCGATCACGGCACCTGCCGCTGCGGCACCCCGCACGCGCCCGATGCTCCGGAGCTGGGCACCGCCCTCGACCCGGACAGCTACGACTACGCGGGCGCCGTGCTGTTCAACAACCACGCCGGTCAGCTCTGGCAGCGCTTCACCACGCGACTCCGCCGCGAACTCGCCGCCCGCGCCGGCCTGCCCCGCCGTGAACTCGCCGAACACCTTCGCCTCTCGTACGGCAAGGTCGCCGAGTTCCAGAAGCGCGGCGCCCTGCACTTCCACGCCGTCGTACGCGTCGACGGCCCGGAGGGGCCCGGGACACCCCCGCCCGCCTGGGCCACGGTCGACCTCCTAACAGACGCTGTACGTGCCGCCGCAGCGCACTCGTACACGTCCGTATCGGTCCCGGCTGCCGGTGACGAACCCGCCCGTACCTTCGGCTGGGGCCGACAGCTCGATGTCCGCCCGGTCAAGGCCTTCGGTGACGGTTCCGACATCACCGAACAGGCCGTCGCCTCGTACGTGGCCAAGTACGCCACCAAGGCCGCCGAGAACACCGGCACCCTGGACCGCCGTATCGGCGAACTCGCCGAACTCGACCGCCACTAGGTCCCCGACCACACCCGGCGCCTCATCACCGCCTGCCGCGACTTGGACAGCCTCTACCCGGACCGGCGTCTCTGGGCCTGGGCCCACATGCTCGGCTTCCGCGGACACTTCTCGTCCAAGTCGCGCACCTACTCCACCACCCTCGGCGCCCTGCGCCAGGAGCGCGCCGACTACCGCGCCGCCCAGGAGGCATCCGTCCTCGGCCTCGACGACCGCGAGCCGGACACCGTCCTCGTCCTGGCGGACTGGCAGTACGCCGGCCACGGCCACACCCCGGGCGAGGCCGCCCTCGCCGCGACCATCGCCCGCGACCTCCAGACCAACCGCGAGACCGCCCGCGACGCCCTCCTGAACGAACGGAGCACGGAATGACCACGGCCATCCGGTCACGACGCACCATGCTCACCCTCGCGGAGGTCTGCGAGGAACTGGCCATCTCCCGCTCGACCTTCTACGACTGGCGGGCCAAGCGCCGCGCGCCGCGCTGCATCAAGCTCCCGAACGACGATCTCCGGATCCGGCGGAGCGACCTCGATCACTGGCTCGACGACTGCGAGGACGCCGCCTGATGGAGACTACGTACGACGTGAAGATCTACAAGATCCTCACCTACAACGGCGCCCGGAAGACCACGTACACCGTGCGCTGGACGGTGGCGGACAAGCGCTGGCGCGAGCCCTTCAACACCGTCGCGCTCGCCGAAGGGTTCCGCTCCGAACTCATCCGGGCCACGGGCAAAGGCGAGGCCTTCGTCGTCGCCACAGGTCTCCCGGTGTCTCATCGCTCCAAGTCGGCTGCCATGAGCTGGTACAAGTTCGCCGTCGAGTACATAGATGCCCGCTGGTCTCAACTCGGCGGCAACAGCCGCAAGAACATCGCCAAGACCATGACGGCGACCACCATCGCGCTGCTGCGGGCCAAGCCCACCCAGTTCGCCCCTGCGGCCGTACGCACCGCGCTGCGTGAGTGGGCGTTCAACACGAACCGACGCCTGGACGCGCCCCGAGACGTGGTGGCCATCCTGAAGTGGGTCGAGCGGAATTCCCTTCCGGTCTCGGTCTGGGAGGACCCGGAGAAGGTCGACCAGGTCCTGCAGGCCATCGACACGCGCCTCGACGGCAAGCAGGCGGCGGCCTGGTCCCGGAAACGCAACCGCCGGATCCTCAACGTCGCCATGAAGTACGCGATCCGGCGGCGCATCCTGCGGGCCAACCCCCTGCCCAAGGGCAAGGACGCGACCGCCGCCACGAAGACCACGAACGCCGTGGACAAACGGTCCTTGCTGAACCCCGAGCAAGCCGCGGCGATCCTCGAATGGATCCGGCGCCGGCCGCGCGGCGGTCAGCGGCTCCACGCCTTCTTCGCCACGCTGTACTACTGCGGCCCCCGGCCCGAGGAAGCCGTAGCCATGCGCGTCGAGGACGTGACCCTGCCCGAACCCGACGCCGACGACCAGTGGTGCGAGTTGCTGATCCACACGGCGACTCCGGAGGTCGGGAAGCAGTGGACCGACACGGGGGAGATCCACGAGCAACGCGACCTGAAAGGCCGCGCGGAGGGCGAGACGCGCACGGTGCCGGGGCACCCGGCCCTCACGCGCATCCTGCGGCAGCACATCGAGGACGAACAGCTCCAGCCGGGTGATCTGCTCTTCCAGGGTGAGTCCGGCGGCATCCTCGCCGGCTCCGTCATCCGCCGGGCGTGGCGCAGCGCACGGAAGGCCGTACTGCCCCCGCACGTCTTCGAGTCACCCACCGGACGGCGCGTGTACGACAACCGGAACACGCGCCTGACGAAGTGGCTCAACGACGGGATCCCGCCCGCTCAGGTGGCCGAGTGGGCCGGGAACAGCGTTGCCGTGCTGCTGGCGACGTACGCCCGGCGCGTCGACGGGCAGCTGCCGGACCTGAAGCGGCGGCTGGAAGCCGCGGGTGACCTTCCGGAGACGGAGGTGCCAGGCGCTGGCTGATCGTCCCCCGGTCGAGAACTTCGACACGTATTCGACACGGCCACCCGCGAAAGCCCGGTGACAGCCGTACAGCCCCGGACCGGACCCTTGATCATGAAGAGGGCGTCCGGGGCTTCGTCGTACCCACGGACATCTGCTCTGACCTGCAAAAAGCCCTCCCAAACGGGAGGGCGAAGACAAGCGCCCCCGGCAGGACTCGAACCTGCGGCCAAGCGCTTAGAAGGCGCCTGCTCTATCCACTGAGCTACGGGGGCCTGGTGGGGTGGCTCCGTACCTGGTGCCCTGGGGTGGGCTGATCCGTGACGTCGCCGGGGACAAGGATAGGGCTCCCCGTTCCTTGACCCTGTCGCTTCGCCTCCGTGGCTCGATGTGGAGGTTCGGTGAAGCGGTCCTGATAATCGCAGGCAGGTACGAATCGTGCACCGGTTTTGGCCTCCGACGCACCGGGTGTTGTGCACTCGTTATGCCTGGACTGTGCCCGTGTCCTGGTCGCCCCTTCCGTCCGATCTGTCCCGTCGGCACGCAGACATATCTATATGCTTCAGAATTCCCCTAAAATTGGGCATTCTTCGCATGTGGTGACCTTGGACGTACGGCCTCAGCTGCTCGACACGCTCTCCGCTCTGCGCGACCGTGTCGCCGCCGCACGCTTTCCGCTGCCCTTGGCCGGGGCCCCACGCGCGCGTGCAAACCGTGACGAACTCCTGGCACAGCTCGACGACTATCTCCTGCCCCGGCTACGAGAGCCCGAGGCGCCGTTGCTGGCCGTCATCGGCGGCTCCACCGGCGCGGGCAAGTCGACGCTCGTCAACTCCCTCGTCGGCCGACGGGTGAGCGAGGCGGGTGTGCTGCGGCCGACGACCCGGACCCCGGTCCTTGTCTGCCATCCGGAGGATCATCACTGGTTCAGCGCGATGCGCGTGCTCCCCACGCTCACGCGCGTGTGGACGCCCCACCAAGACCCTGTCGACGACCTCCTGGTGCCCGGCGAGGATCACGGGCGCGTGCTGCGCATCGAGACCGCCGACACCCTTCCGCGCGGGATCGCCCTTCTCGACGCCCCCGACATCGACTCCCTGGTCGCCGACAACCGCGTCGTCGCCGCCGAACTGATCTGCGCCGCCGACATCTGGATCATGGTCACCACGGCCGCCCGCTACGCCGACGCCGTCCCCTGGCACCTGCTGCGCACCGCCAAGGAATACGACGTCACCCTCGTCACCGTCCTGGACCGGGTCCCCCACCAGGTCGTCTCCGAGGTCTCCCGGCAGTACGGCGCGCTGCTCACCAAGGCCGGGCTCGGCGACGTACCGCGCTTCACCGTGCCCGAGCTGCCCGAATCCGCCTGGGGCGCCGGTCTGCTGCCCGGCACCGCCGTCGCAGCCCTGCGGACCTGGCTCGTCCACCACGCCCAGGACCCCACCGCCCGGCAGAACGTCATTGCCCGCACGGCGCAGGGTGTCCTCGACTCGCTCAAGTCCCGTATGTCCGAGCTGGCCAGCGCCGCGGCCGCCCAGTACGCGGCTGGCCTCCGGCTCACCGCGGCCGTGGACTCCGCCTACGACAGCGAGCACGCGCGCGTACGCGGCCGTCTCCAGTCCGGCGCCGTCCTCGCTGGGGACGCCCTCAAGCGCTGGCGGGCCTTCCCCCTGGACTGCACCGCCGGCGAGCTGCTCGACGCCCTCGTGGAGAGCCTGGCCGCGCTGCTGCTGTGCTCCGTCACCGCCGCCGACGAGCGTGTCGACGAGGTCTGGCGGCGCGAGCCCGCCGGGGCCGCCCCGGGCCTCGCCGATCACGCCACCTCCTTGGAGAGGGCCGAGCACCGCATCGGCATTGCCGTACGGCGCTGGCGGCGTGAGCTGGAGGAGTACGCCGAGGACGAGGTACGGGAACTGGACCGTACGGCCGCACCGGACTCCGAGGTCGTCGCCGCCCTGGTCGCCACCGCGCTGCTGGGCGGGCGCCGGGCGCGCAACGCGAGCGAGGGGCTCGCCGAGCGGCTCGGCGCGCACGGCGCGCTGCGGTTGCGTGACCGGGGCGGACGCCTGCTCCACGAGTACGTGGACCGCGTCATGCTCGCCGAACGCGAGCGGCGCCTCGCCCCGCTCGACGCCCTGGACGTCCATCCGGAGCCCCAGGCCGAACTCATCGCCGCGCTGTCGGTACTGCAGAAGGAGAGGTGACCGGTGACCGCCGTCACTGACCAGGACCACACGGATCACACCGACCACATGGGGCGCATGACGCACGGCCACCACGAGGGGCCCGGACCCCAGGAGCGCGGCGACCACACGGGGCCGGCGGCGGCGCCCATGGAGCGGGGCGACCACATGGGGCCTGGTCCCATCGAGCGGGGCGACCAAGCGGGCGCAGGTCCCATCGAGGGGGGCAACCACACGGGAACCGGGCCAATGCAGCGGGGTGGCCGCACGGGCTCGGAGGCCGTCGGGCCCGGCGGGCGTAGCGAGAGTGGCGAGCCTGGTGACGGTTCGACGGGGCGGGGTGGCCCGTCCCTCGCGGGGTCGCGCAGCGCGTCCCCGGCGGGACTGGGTAGCCAGGGCCCCACGGGGGACGGCGAGGGGGGCCCTGGGGAGGGCCAACTCTCGGACGGCGGCGACAGGGGCACCGGGGAGTGCCGTCCGTCGGACGGCGCATCCGGTGACGGCCCGTACGGCGACGCCGGTGCTGCCGCCGCCCCGGCCGCCGGCACTCACGCCGGCACTGCCATCGCGGGCGGGGACGGTGGGCGGCACGCGCGCGTGGAGGACGCGAGTGCGGAGCCGGAACGGCCGCCCACGATGCCGGGTGAGAGCGGGGGCGAGGGGGTGGGCGAGGACGCGCAGCGGGTGCAGCACACGTGCGTGACGGACGAGAAGCACGCGCGCGTGGAGGGTGAGAAGCACGCGCGCGTGACGGACGGGAGCGCGGACGGGGTTGGGCCGGCGCGTGGGAAGGGCGCCGACGCGGGCACGGGGGCACGTCCCCTCACGCCGAAGCCCCGCAACACCGAGGACACGCCGAGACCGCGCCCCACTGAGGAGACATCGAAGCCCCGTGCCGATGAGAACGCCCTGAGGTCACGTTCCGCCGAGGACGCGCTGAAGCCCCGCAACGCAGCCGAGGCGCTGACGTCCCGTGCCACTGAGGACGCGCCGAACCGCGGCAACGCCGACGAGGCGTCGAAGCCCCGCATCGTCGAGAGGGTGTTGCAGTTCCGTCCCAGCGACGCTGAGCCGAAGCCCGGCCACACCGGCGAGGCATCGAGGCCAGGCCGCACCGGCGAGGCATCGAAACCCGGCGCCACCGACGAGGCGCCGAAGCCCGGTCGCACCGGCGAGGCATCGAGGCCCGGCAACGCCGACGAGGCGTCGAAGCCCCGCATCGACGTGAGGGTGTTGCAGTTCCGTCCCAGCGACGCTGAGCCGAAGCCCGGCCACACCGGCGAGGCATCGAGGCCAGGCCGCACCGGCGAGGCATCGAAACC
>NZ_JBWKIR010000009.1:106494-120824 GCF_056432605.1 Streptomyces sp. NPDC045022 | reverse complement strand
ACCCGGCGCCACCGACGAGGCGCCGAAGCCCCGCACCGACGAGAAGGCGCTGAAGCCCCGCTCCACCGAGGACGCGTCGAAGTCCCGCCCCGCCCAGGACGCGCCGATTGCGCGCCCCACCGAGGAGTCGCCGAACTCCCGGTCCACCCAGGAGGCGCCGAAGGCGCGCCCCACCCAGGAGTCGCCGAAGTCCCGCCCCGCCGACGAGACACCGAAGTCCGAGACACCGAAGTCCGAGACACCGAAGTCCGAGGCACCGAAATCCCGCCTCGCCGACGGCCCGGCGGGCGACGCCGACCCCGACTCCGCGGAGGCCTGGGACGACGGTCTCATTGCCCGGCGCGTCACGGGGGCCACCCCCGCCCCGCTGGAGACTCCGAGCCGCGGCCCGGGCAGCCACAACCCCGCCCCGCTGGCGTACGACGGTCCGCTGCGCTCCCGCCTGGACGCCCTGCGCGAACTCGTCGGGCTCTCCCGCGCCCGCGTGGACAGCCGCACCCTCGCCGAGGCGGGCCGCGTCCTGGACGAGGCGGCCGCCCGCCGCAAACTCTCCGGCCGGCACACCGTCGTAGCCATCGCGGGCGCGACCGGCAGCGGCAAGTCACAGCTGTTCAACTCACTCGCGGGTGTGGCCATTTCGGAGACCGGCGTGCGACGTCCGACCACGGCCGCCCCCATCGCGTGCAGCTGGAGCGACGGCGCGGCGGGCCTCATCGACCGGCTGGGCATCCCGGGCCGGCTGCGCCGCCGCCCGCTGCAGAGCCCGGAGGCCGAGGCGCAGCTGCGCGGGCTGGTCCTTGTCGACCTGCCCGACCACGACTCGGCCGCCGTGCAGCACCGCGAACAGGTCGACCGGATCCTCAGGCTGGTCGACGCGGTGATCTGGGTGGTCGACCCCGAGAAGTACGCCGACGCCGTTCTGCACGAGCGCTATCTGCGGCCCATGGCCGGGCACGCGGAGATCATGTTCGTCGTCCTCAACCAGGTCGACCGGCTGCCCGGGGACGCCGCCGACCAGGTCCTGGACGACCTGCGGCGGCTGCTGGACGAGGACGGCGTCGCGCTCGGCGAGTACGGCGAACCGGGCGCCACCGTGCTCGCGCTGTCCGCGCTCACCGGCGAGGGCGTGGGCGATCTGCGCGAGGCGCTCGGCGAGTTCGTGGCGGAGCGCGGCGCCGCGGCCCGCCGGGTCGCGGCCGACGTCGACTCCGCGGCGGCCGAGCTGCGGCCTGTCTACGCCACCGGGCGGCGGATCGGCCTCAGCGAGGAGGCGCGGGAGGACTTCGCCGCGCGGCTCGCGGACGCGGTGGGCGCCACGGCAGCGGGCGAGGCGGCCGAGCGTGCCTGGCTGCGCAACGCCAACCGCGCCTGTGGCACCCCGTGGCTACGGCTGTGGCGCTGGTGCCAGCACCGTGGCGAACGCACCACCGGCCGCATCCCGGTACGCACTCAGGCCGACGAGGAGGCCACGGCCCGCCAGGGCGTGGAGCAGGCGGTCCGTACGGTGTCCGACCGGGCGTCCGCCGGGCTGCCCGCGCCGTGGGCGCAGGCGGTGCGCGAGGCGGCCGTACGCGGTTCCCACGGATTGTCGGAGGCACTGGACGAACTGGCAGCGCGGGCCGGACTGCCGCCGGGCCGTCCGCCCCGGCCGGGCTGGTGGCCGGTGGCGGTGCTGGTCCAGGCGTCGATGACGCTGCTGCAGATCGTGGGCGGGCTGTGGCTGGCGGGCCAGATCGCCGGTGTCATGGACCCCAATCTGGGTGTTCCGGTGCTGCTGATGATCTGCGGGATCGTCGGGGGGCCGCTGGTGGAGTGGGGGTGCCGGATGGCGGCCCGGGGACCCGCACGGCGCTACGGCCAGGAGGCGGAACGGCGACTCCGGGAGGCAGCCGCGAACTGTGGCCGGGGCCGGGTCCTCGATCCGGTCGCCTCGGAACTGCTCCGGTACCGGGAGGTGCGGGAGCAGTACGGGCGGGTCGTGCGGACCGGGGCCGGCGCCGGGGCCGGGGTGAGGTGAGAACGAGGCATCCCGAGGCGGATGCCGGGGCCTTCCGGGAGGGGCTGCCGGAGACCTCCCGGAGGGGACTCAGGAGAACCGGAGGGGACTCAGGAGAAGGGGATGAGTCAGGGGCCGTTGCCGGGACGGTGAGGGACCTCTTGGAGGCCGGGGCTCGTCGGGGCGGTGAGGAGCCTCCTGGAAGCCGGGCTCGCCGGTCGGTGAGGGCTTGCCAGGCGGGGCTGCTCGTCGGGTCGGCGGGGGACCTCCCGGAGGCCGGGGTGCGTCGGGTCGGTGAGGGGCCTCCCGGAGGCCGGGGCTCCTCGGGTGAGGCAGGGGGCCCGCGGGGGTGGGTGAGGCGGTACGGGGAGGGGCGTCACCCGTGTGGGTGGCGGGGATTTCCACAGGTGAGGCGGTCGTCCACAGCGCCCAGCGGACCCGGCCCGACGGAGGCAGTCTTGGGTCACGCGATCGCACGGCGGTTCCGGCCGGAGGGACGGCGGGGTCCGCGGGCGGTCGACGGGACGTGCGGGCGCGTACGGCAGTCGTACGCGCCGGCACGCCAGACGCAGCCGTACGGGAAGGGCCCGTACCGCGTGTCCGCCCGGTCGGCGCAGTCCCGGCCGGGGGAGGGGAGCGAGGACATGAACGAGACCATCGTCTGCGTGGTGGGCAACGTGGCGACCCCGCCGGTGTACCGAGAACTGCCGGCGGGTCCGTCGGCCCGGTTCCGGCTGGCGGTCACCGCCCGCTACTGGGACCGGGAGAAGAGCGCCTGGACGGACGGACACACCAACTTCTTCACGGTGTGGGCCAACCGCCAGCTCGCGGTGAACGTGACCGCGTCGGTGGAGGTGGGCCAGCCCGTCGTCGTCCAGGGCCGGCTGAAGGTGCGCACGGACGTGCGAGACGGCCAGCAGCAGTGGGCGTCCGCCGACATCGACGCCGTGGCGATCGGCCATGACCTGGCACGCGGCACCGCGGTCTTCCACCGGGCGGCCAAACCGGAGGCGTCGCCGACGGTGACCCGCTCCGAGCCGAACTGGGAGACACCTCGGCCCACGGACACCCCGGACGGCGAACCAGCACAACTGAGCGAGGAGCCAATGGCGGTGACGTGACGTCAGGCAGTTGACGGCCGTCGACGTTCCGCTCTAAACCGCGGCCCACCGGTGGCTCCCACTCCCAACACCCCGTACGAACCGGTGGATTTGTCGATAAGCCCAGCCCACGAACCGTGCCCGCGATAACGATTGCGGATCGGATCGGCCATCGGATGATCCGACCGGCAGGTGAGGCGCCGCCTGATCCATAGGATGCCGGGCGTGCCCCTTGGGGCTGCCGATTCTGCTGGTGGGACCGTCCCCCACGTCACGGGTCCTGCTCGAAGGGGAATTCTGTGCTTGCTGCGCTCTCTGGGTTCTGCCGGTCCGCCGGAGCGGCCCGCCTGGCCGCCGCCACCGCGGTATCCGGTCTCATGGCGGCCGGTGTGCTGTCCGGCGCCGGTACGGCCGTGGCCGACGAGACCCCGCAGACCCAGGGCGGGGCGACGGCCACGATCAGCGGGCTCAAGACCTACGGCGAGGCCGTGATCCACCAGGACGGCGGCGATCAGCGGGTGTCCGCGGGACTGTTCGAGATGTCCGTGGACGGCGGCGGCACCCTGCAGACGTACTGCGTCGACCTGCACAATCCCACCCAGCGGGACGCCCGGTACCAGGAGACGTCCTGGAGTGGCACCTCGCTCGGTGCCAACAAGGACGCCGGCAAGATCCGCTGGATCCTGCAGAACTCCTACCCTCAGGTCAACGATCTCGCCGCGCTCGCCCGGCAGGCGGGCGTGGGCACCCTCACCGAACAGGACGCGGCGGCCGGCACCCAGGTGGCCATCTGGCGCTATTCGGACGACGCGAAGGTCGACGCCGTCGACCCGCAGGCCGAGAAGCTCGCCGACTACCTGGAGAAGAGCGCCCGGAACCTCGGAGAGCCGCAGGCTTCACTGACCCTGGACCCGCCCGCGGTCTCCGGCCGGCCGGGCGACCTGCTGGGACCGGTGACCGTGCACACCAACGCGGGCGCGGTCACGGTGACCCCGCCGGCGGACGCGGCCACCAGCGGCGTGCGGATCATCGACAGAACCGGCAAGGTGCTCACCTCCGCGAAGGACGGCAGCCGCCTCTACTTCGACATCCCCGAAGCCGCGGCGGACGGTACGACCCAGCTGACCCTGCAGGCGTCGACCACCGTGCCGGTGGGCCGTGCCTTCGCCTCCGACAGCCGCAGTCAGACCCAGATCCTGGCCGGTTCCAGCGAGTCCACGGTCTCCGCGACGGCGACGGCCGGCTGGGCTGCCAAGGGCGCCATACCGGCGGTGTCCGCGCGGAAGAACTGCGCCAAGGGCGGGGTGGACATCATCGCGGCCAACAAGGGTGACAAGCCCTTCACCTTCGAGCTGATGGGCGCCGAGCACGCGATCCCCGCGGGCGCCTCCCGCACGGTGACCGTCCCGCTCCAGGAGGACCAGGGCTACGACTTCACGATCACCGGCCCGAACGGCTTCAGCCACCGCTTCACCGGTGTCCTCGACTGCAAGACGCAGGGCACGATCACGACCGCGACCACCCGCATCCACAACCAGCCCAGCCCGGCCACGGTGGGCGGCGCCGCCGCCACGGACACCACCGACCTGGCCGCCACCGGCGGCTCCGCGATCACCCCGCTGATCGCGGGCGTGGCCATCGGCCTCGTCGTCATCGGCGGCGCGGTCCTGGTCCTGCTGCGCAATCGGGAACAGACGAGCGACTGACCGGTCCGCCCCGGGCCCACGCTGACAGCCCACCACGGGTACCGAACCGGACAACCCGATATTGCCCCAGGTCAGGACACCCCACCGGAAGATCCTGGCCAGGGCCAAGGTGATCCCGGCTGACAGCCTGGATGTGCCATGGTGGCGAGGTCAGCTCTAGGACCATGGGCGGCCGTCTCAGATCCCGTCCCATTCAGCCTCGGTCATGGTCGTTCAGGCGAGACGCGCAGCGTTACCAGCACCGACGGCTGACTGCCCATGAACGCAGATGAACGGCCCCGTCCGAGGCTCCCGAGACCACCACCACAGTTGGAAAGAGTGCTGGTCGCGAACCACAGACCTGTCTACAAGTGGCGGGGATCCGGGCTGAGGATGGCTGGATCTTCGGATCGCAGCCGGAACTTCGCATGGACGCCGAGACTGTTGCGTGCGGAAACATAGAACTCATCACGCTTTTCCTGAAACTCCCGGAACGCCCTCATCCAGTCGTCTGACGTACCTGGGCGCATGTCTCGAACGAACTGTTCCAGTACCCAGGCGTGCCGCTGCAGCGATCTGGCTGCCGAGATGGTTTCCGCGTCTCCCATAAGGAGCACGGCTTCGAACGCATGGCCACGTTCAAGCTCAGCTTCGGCCAGCAGCTCCAGGCCGGCCTCCCTGGCGAGTGGCTGAGGCAGGTCGAAGAGTCCCTTGCCTGCAGCCAGACGGCCTGCCAGCGAGGTGAACCTCTTGACCGCGTCGGCATACCGGAGATAGCACTCCAGGCGACGTTCGTCCCACCGTGTGGAAAGTTGGCGCCGCCACCGGGATCTCTCCATCAGGGCTCCACCGACGTACGACGCAACCGCGCCGACGAGCACACCGATCAAGGTGAATAGTTGTCCTGACATGTCACCGCCGATCATGTATCTGCCAGAGGGAACATACGGCCGGAGACTCTGACGCGTAAGGGCCTCAGGCTGGTACGAGAGCTGAACGGACTCTCAGCGGAGCCGGGACGGCTGGATGCGACTACACAGCTCCAGAGCCCTCGTTCAGTTGCTGTACCGCAGCGAAGTACAGCAACCCCAGCGTCGGTGCCCAGCACCAGCCCTCATGGGTCTTCTGGCGGCCTATATGACCTTCAATGACCGGTGGCGCAACGGGTAGGTTGACCGTGGCCGTTCAGAACACAGTGGCTGGCTTGGGGGACTCCGTGGACGAGGACGAAATCAGACGCGCGGTAACGCGAGGGATGCAGGACTACGAGAAGTCCCGACCCAAGCCCAAGGGGATCGTCGCGGAGGCGGAGAGCGCCATAGGCGGTTGCGTAGCGATGTTCTTCGTGGCCTTGGTGATTCTTGGCATCGTCGCTGCCTGCAGCAGGTGACGCGTCGATACTCGGCATCCCGAAGGCCGCGCTCGTCACGCACATCCGGCGGACGTACCACAGCGACCAGGGGCGGCCCGTGGAGACGGCGGACATCGTGGTGCCCGCCGCTCACTGCGAGATCGTGTACGAGATCCCGATCAACCGCTAGGGCAGCGCCGACCGCTCCAGACAGTCCGGGTCGCAGGCCGGCCGCCCACATGTCGCCTGTCGCCCGAAGAGCCGTCCGCCTCCCGGTCGGCCTAGGATCTTCTGTCATGGACATCGTGGAACTTATCCTCCTACTGGGCTTCTTCGCGGGGATCATGAGCATCCAGAGCCGTCTCTCCGGCATGGACAAGCGACTGGTGCGCATCGAGGGCCGACTCGCTCTGATCGCCGACCGGTTGGGGCTGGAGGAGCCGGACGAACAGCGCGCGCAGCGGGAGCGGGTCGAGGCGCTGGTGCGCGAGGGCAAGCAGGTCGCGGCGATCAAGGTGTACCGCGAGATGACCGGCGCTGGCCTGAAGGAAGCCAAGGACGCGGTGGACCGGATGGGCGGCCTCTAGTCGCTACGGCGCCATGATCTGGCGATGGGTGAGTACGCGTGGCCCACGGGCCCGAATGCGCCGGCATCAGACGCGGTCCGGCGTAGCTGGGCGGCGACCGTCGCGGCTCTGCCCGTAGGGACCCGGGTTACCAGAGAGGTCATCGGTCGCCGGTCCTTCGGCGTCTTCATACTGAGGTCACGGCCATGCCGCACGGGATGGAGCTGCCTGCCCTGGGGGCTCCGTCGAGGGCGAGGTCTACTGGCACGCCCACAATCACCAGGTGAGAGTCCGGCTCGATGGATGGCCGGCGGCTGACGAGTGATCGCTCCCGGGCCGTCCCTGGGCCGTGCGCGGGGGCCCGAGGCCACCGGACGACGACCGACAGTGACAGACGACCGACCGTCGTCTCCACCGAAACCCCAGGTCAGCGCCCCCGCCCCTAACGCGTTTCCGCCCAGGGGTGGCCGTACGGCAAGATGGGGTGTATCTGCCCACTGCCAGATTTCAAGCTGCCGGACGGTTTCTCTTGGCTGAGTTCATTTACACCATGCGCAAGGCGCGCAAAGCGCACGGCGACAAGGTGATCCTCGACGACGTCACCCTGAGCTTCCTGCCGGGGGCGAAGATCGGTGTCGTCGGCCCGAACGGTGCCGGTAAGTCGACCGTGCTGAAGATCATGGCGGGCATCGAGCAGCCGTCGAACGGTGACGCCTTCCTGTCGCCCGGCTACAGCGTCGGCATCCTGCTCCAGGAGCCGCCGCTGAACGAGGAGAAGACCGTCCTGGAGAACGTCCAGGAGGGTGTCGCCGAGATCAAGGGCAAGCTCGACCGGTTCAACGAGATCGCCGAGCTGATGGCGACCGACTACTCCGACGCGCTGCTCGACGAGATGGGCAAGCTCCAGGAGGAGCTGGACCACGCCAACGCGTGGGACCTCGACGCCCAGCTCGAGCAGGCCATGGACGCCCTCGGGTGCCCGCCCGGCGACTGGCCCGTCACCAACCTCTCCGGTGGTGAGAAGCGCCGCGTCGCGCTCTGTAAGCTGCTGCTGGAGCAGCCCGACCTGCTGCTCCTCGACGAGCCCACCAACCACCTCGACGCCGAGTCGGTGAACTGGCTGGAGCAGCACCTGGCCAAGTACCCGGGCACCGTGGTCGCCGTCACCCACGACCGGTACTTCCTGGACAACGTCGCCGGGTGGATCTGCGAGGTGGACCGCGGCCGCCTGCACGGCTACGAGGGCAACTACTCCAAGTACCTGGAGACCAAGGCCGCCCGCCTCAAGGTCGAGGGCCAGAAGGACGCCAAGCGCCAGAAGCGGCTCAAGGAAGAGCTGGACTGGGTGCGGTCCAACGCCAAGGGCCGCCAGGCCAAGTCCAAGGCCCGCCTCGCGCGGTACGAGGAGATGGCCGCCGAGGCCGACAAGATGCGGAAGCTGGACTTCGAGGAGATCCAGATCCCGCCGGGTCCGCGGCTGGGCAACGTCGTCGTCGAGGTCAACGACCTGCACAAGGCCTTCGGGGAGAAGATCCTCGTGGACGGGCTGTCGTTCACGCTGCCGCGCAACGGCATCGTCGGTGTCATCGGTCCGAACGGTGCGGGCAAGACCACGCTGTTCAAGATGATCCAGGGGCTGGAGACGCCGGACACCGGTGACATCAAGGTCGGCGAGACCGTGAAGATCGCGTACGTCGACCAGACCCGCGCCAACATCGACCCGAAGAAGACGCTGTGGGAGGTCGTGTCCGACGGGCTCGACTACATCAACGTCGGCCAGGTCGAGATGCCCTCGCGGGCGTACGTCTCCGCGTTCGGCTTCAAGGGCCCCGACCAGCAGAAGCCGGCCGGGATCCTCTCCGGTGGTGAGCGCAACCGCCTCAACCTGGCGCTCACCCTGAAGCAGGGCGGCAACCTGCTGCTCCTCGACGAGCCCACCAACGACCTCGATGTGGAGACGCTGTCCAGCCTGGAGAACGCCCTGCTGGACTTCCCCGGCTGCGCTGTCGTCGTCTCCCACGACCGGTGGTTCCTCGACCGGGTCGCCACGCACATCCTCGCCTACGAGGGTGAGTCCAAGTGGTTCTGGTTCGAGGGCAACTTCGAGTCGTACGAGAAGAACAAGATCGAGCGGCTCGGCGCGGACGCCGCGCGTCCGCACCGCGCCACCTACAAGAAGCTGACCCGGGGCTGATCGATCTTGCGCTACATCTACCGCTGCCCCCTGCGCTGGTCGGACATGGACGCCTACGGCCATGTCAACAACGCGGTCTTCATTCGCTACCTGGAGGAAGCCCGTATCGACTTCCTGTTCCGCCCGGACAAGGAGTTCAAGCAGGGGTCGGTGGTGGCGCGCCACGAGATCGACTACAAGCGGCAGCTCGTCCACCGGCACCATCCGGTGGACGTCGAGCTGTGGATCACGGAGATCAGGGCCGCGTCCTTCACCATCACCTATGAGGTGAAGGACGACGACCTGCTCTACGTGCGGGCCTCGACGGTGGTCGTGCCGTTCGACTTCGAGACCCAGCGGCCGCGCCGGATCACCGCCGAGGAGCGCGAGTTCCTCGAGGAGTACATGGACCGGGCCGACGAGGCCGACGAGGAGGCCGTCGCCGCATGACGGTGCTGCACCTCGCCGACGAGACGGAGGCGGCGGACCTCGCCGCCTTCCTCTCCCGGCTGCTCCACTACGACCGTGGAGCAGCGGTGCGCCTGCAGGCGGCCGGCACGGCACTCGCCGTCTTCGGACGGCCGCCGTCCTTCGAGGTGCTGGCTGTTCGCGCGGTGCGGCTGGCGAAGCCGTACGAGAACGGGCTCGATGTCACCCTCGACGTGACCGTCTCCGCCGGGGAGTTCCTGGAGTCGGTGGACGAGCGGGCGGCCGTAGCCGCCGTTCCGGGAGCGGTGACCGGTCCGCCGTGGGCCGGTGTGCTGCCGCCGCGCGGCGGCTGGCAGCCGGAGCCGGGGCTGCCGGCCCCGGACGCGCTGCGGGCCACCGTCGCCGCGGCGGTCACCGAATTCCGGTCGCGTACGGAGGAACTGACGCCCGAGGGGCGTACCCGTGCGGAGCTGGACCGGATCGGGCGGGACATCTGGTCCCGGGAGATAGGGAAGACCCGGCTTCCGGTGCGGGCGGTGCACGCGGCGCAGTCCCTGGGCTTCCTCCGGCCGGGTACCGGGCCGGCCGACACCGGGCTGTTCTCCTCGGGGGCGTGGCTCCGGCTGCGTACGCCGTACGGGTCCATCGCCGTCCGCCGGGCCGGGCTCGGGTCCCTCGGGGTCAGCGTGCGCTGAGCGGGGGCATGGGGGGCGTTCCGCTTCCGCGTCCCGTCCGTGGCGCAGGGGCAGGTTCCGTGCACCGTGCCGGGGCCGCCCGGTCGTTCGTCTCATTCCGTGTCGTCCGGCCACACCCCGATGTGATCGGACTCCAGTTCCAGGGCCACGCGTACGTGCATGTCGAGGGCGCGGAGGTAGTCGGCGGGGAGTTGCAGGCGGCCCGCGCGGTCGAGCATGGCGTACTCGCGGGCGACGACCGTCTCGTGGCCGGTCGCGGCGTCGATCTCGCTGCGGCGCAGCACCTCGGTGGAGGTGCGGCCGTCGCGGATGGCGACCGTGCGGCGGACCTCGCTCGCGACCGCCTGGTCGTGGGTGACGATGACGATCGTGGTGCCGAGGGTCTCGTTGGCCGCGCGGAACGCGTCGAAGATCTGCGTGGCCGTCTGGGAGTCGAGTTCGCCGGTGGGCTCGTCGGCGAGCAGCACCGCGGGGTCGTTCGCGAGGGCCACGGCGATCGCGACGCGCTGCTGCTGGCCGCCGGACATCTCCTGCGGGCGACGGTCGCGGCAGTCGGCCACCTGCAGCAACTCCAGTAGTTCCAGGGCGCGTTCGGTGCGGGCGCGACGGCCCTTGCGGGTGCCGGAGAGCTGGAGGGGCAGGGCGGTGTTCTGGGCCGCGGTGAGGTAGGGAAGCAGGTTGCGGGAGGTCTGCTGCCAGACGAAGCCGACGACTTCGCGACGGTAGGCCAGGCGGTCGCGGGCGGTCATGGTGAGCAGGTCGCGGCCGGCGACCCGGGCCGCGCCGGCGGTGGGCGTGTCCAGGCCGGCGAGGATGTTCATCAACGTGGACTTGCCGCTGCCGGACGCGCCGACGAGAGCCATCAGCTCGCCCTCGCGGACGAGGAGATCGAGGCCCTGGAGGGCTTGGACCTCCACGCCGTCCGTGGTGAAGACGCGGACGAGGCGGTCGCAGGTGATCAGGGCGTCGTGGCCGTAGGCGGGGCGGTCCTTGTCCTCGGTGACGCGGTCCGCCAGCTCGCTCAGGCTCGGTTTCGTGGTCATGGGGTCTCCTCACGAGGTCTCCCGGGTCTGTCCGGGACGGGTCCCGGCCCAGGGGCGCGACCGCCCGCGGCCGAGCATCCGAAGGGGCGCGGGAAGGTGCGTTACCAGCCACGACGCGCCCGCAGCCGCGCACGACCGCCCGCTCCCGCTCGTTCGTCGCGCACGCCCGCTCCCGCTCGTTCGTCGCGCACCCCCGCCCCCGCGTGTTCATCGCCCGTCCCCCGCCCGCAACTCCGTCACCGACCCCCGTCTTCCCGTCCACCATGCCTGGAGGGTCGCGACGCTCACCGACGCCAGCACGACCAGTGCCGCCGGGATCGTGAGCGACCAGGTGTCGGGGCGCAGGCCGGCCTCGCCGAGCGGGGTCTGGGCGGAGGACAGGGCGATGGTCGTCAGGTCGATGCCGGGGGAGAGGAGGAGGATCGCGGACCAGCCGGTCAGGGTGCCGCCGACCGCGGCGAGCAGGGCCTGCGGGAGGGACTCCAGGATCAGCAGGCGGCGGCCCTGGGCTCGGGTGAGGCCCATGGTGCGCAGGCGGGCGAGGAGCGCGGCCCGTTCGGGGGCCGCGCGCAGCAGGGCCAGCAGCAGGGCGAGGACGGCGAAGCCGGCAGCCGCGGCCACCGCCGCCGTGTAGACGTGCACGGCGCCGGACTGCAGGGGCGAGTCGGCGTAGCGGGCGCGCTCGTCGGCGCGGACGCGGACCGCGGCCGAGCCGCCGACGGCATGCCGCAGCGCGCCCCCGTCCAGGTGTTCGCCGGTCACCAGCAGGGCCGTCGGACGGTTCGCCGGATCGGCGAGGCCGGCACGGTTCACGACGAGGAAGTCGGTGCCGGGGACGGCCGGCGTGCGGTCGCGGACGAGCACGATGCGCACACTGACCGCGCTGCCGTCCGCCAGCCGGACCAGGAAGGGACGCCGGGTGCCGTACGCGGACGCGACGGACGGGGAGGCCATGGCGGGCAGAGTCCCCGTGTGACCCTTGAGCCGGTCGGCGGGGACGGCGCCGAGACCGGTGCGGTGCGTCAACTCGCCGTAGGCGGACGGGTCGACGCCCGCCAGCGGGGTCGAGTCCTGGCCGTCCTGCGGCTTGGCCTGGTAGTCGATGCTCACCGCCGCCACATCGCGTACCCCGGGCACGGCCCGCACGCGGCGGGGGAGGTCCGCCGGGAGCGGGGCGTCGGAGTCCGCGCGGGCGTCGGCGCCGACGGTCAGGAGGGCGGCGCGGTCGCGGGCGTCGGCCACGCCTGCCAGCACCGAGCCGCCGAACGCCGCCGTGGTCAGCGCGGTCAGCAGGGCGAGGAGCGGCAGGACCGCCGGGACGGAGGTGCGGCCCGCGCGGGCCAGGGAGAGGTGGCCCACCACCCCGCGCAGCCGTCCGGCCGGACCGGCGATCCGGCGCAGCAGCAGCGGGTAGAGGCGGAGCAGCAGCAGCGCCGCGACGATCCCGACCAGGACCGGTGCCACGGCCACCAGCTGGTCGCCCGTCGTGCCGCGCCGGCGCAGGGCCGCGACCGCTCCGACGGTCGGCACCAGCAGGGTCAGTTCGGCGACCGTGCGGCGCCGGGAGGGCCGTACGGCCGCCACGTCCTCGCGCGGGGCCGCCGTCCGGATCGTGCGGTGGGTGAGGGCGGCGTGCACCGGCAGGGCGGCGCAGGCGGTGAGTGTGACGGCAACGGCGGCGGCGACGGCGTGCCCGGCGCGCTCCCCGGGGACCGCCGGCAGGGCCGCCGCCAGGCCGAGCGCGCCCGCGGGTACGACGACCACGGCGGTCTCGGCCAGCAGCCGCCCGGCGAGTTGGGGCAGGGAGGCACCGCGGGCGCGCAGCAGCGCGAGTTCGGCGCGGCGCCGGTCGGCGGCCAGGCCGCCCGCCATGACCAGGACGACGGCGACGACCGTGGCGGTGCCCGCGGCGGCCACGGACACCAGCGGGGAGATGCCGGAGCGCAGCCGGGAGAAGGAGGTGAGGGCGTCGTCCAGGTCGGTGGTGATGTCGGCGCCGTAGTCGGTGAGGGCACGGGCCCGTTGCAGCGCGGGCCCGGACTCCAGGGCGGCGACGGCCGGGTTCAGCCGGTCCAGGTCATGGGCGTGCAGGCCGCTCAGCTCGGGCGCGAGGAGCCAGTAGCGGACCGGGTCGGTGCTGGTCCCGAGCAGCGCGGGGGCCGCCTCCGGAGGGAGCAGCAGCGCGCCGAGCCAGTACTTGTCCGGGTCCGGTCCCGGAGTCGGCAGCGTCACCAGGTCCGGGGTGCGCAGCAGCGGGTCGGTCGACCAGTAGGCGCCGTCGGGGTCGCGCGGGACGAGGATGCCGGTGACGCGGACCGCGAGCGGCTGCCGGCCGGGCGCCGGCACATGGATGACCGCACCCAGCTTGATGTTCAGGCCCTTGGCGGTGGCGGCGGTCACCGCGGCCTCGACCTCGGGGGTCGTCTCGTCGACCGGATGCGTGGCACGCGGCAGCCGGCCGGTGCGGACATGCGCGTGGTCGGCCAGACCGCTCCGCGTGACCATCGAGACATGGGCGGGCAGCCCGGTCGGGCGCGGCAGCCACGGGTCGGGCACGGCCGGGTGGACGGTGCCGCCGACGCCGTACGCGGACTGGGCGCGGTCGACGGTCAGCGGACTGCCGACGGTCCCGAGCAGCTTCTCGTACTGCCGTTCCAGCGCGGCGGGACGCATCGCCGCGGCCCGCTGCCCGGCCGGCAGACCGAGGTCGGGCTGGGGCGCCGTCACCCGCACGGTGGTGTGCTCCGGGCGGGCCTGCCGGAGCGCCCGCCGCAGGCCCGCGTCCTCGTACCGGTCGACCGCGCGCGGGAAGGCACCCGCCAGGCACGCGGTCAGCGCGACCAGCAGCGCGAGGGCGACGGCCGCCCCCGGCGCGGCGCGCAGCCGGGTCCGTACCCACGGAGCGACCGGCTGAGGTGCCGGACGGCGCATCTCACTCACCTCCTTGTTCGTGCAGCGCTCGCGCCGGGCCCACTCGGCGCACGGCCGGTACGGCCGCGACCGCGAGCGGGACCGCGGCGATTCCGGCCAGCAGCAGCGCCACCTGTGCGGGCGGCAGCCGGGTCCGTACCCGCGGAGCGACCGGCTGAGGTGCCGGACGGCGCATCTCACTCACCTCCTTGTTCGCGCAGCGCTCGCGCCGGGCCCACTCGGCGCACGGCCGGTACGGCCGCGACCGCGAGCGGGACCGCGGCGACTCCGGCCAGCAGCAGCGCCACCTGTGCGGGCGGCAGCCGGGTCCGTACCCGCGGAGCGACCGGCTGAGGTGCCGGACGGCGCATCTCACTCACCT
>NZ_JBWKIR010000009.1:100215-106394 GCF_056432605.1 Streptomyces sp. NPDC045022 | reverse complement strand
CGCAGCGCTCGCGCCGGGCCCACTCGGCGCACGGCCGGTACGGCCGCGACCGCGAGCGGGACCGCGGCGACTCCGGCCAGCAGCAGCGCCACCTGACCGGGCGGCAGCCGGACCAGCAGGTCCGGCACGGGCCGGGTGGCCTCGCCGGTCAGGACGATCAACGGCAGCACGGCACGGGCCAGCACGGTGCCCAGGCCGAGGCCCACCGCGAGCGCCAGGCCCACCAGGACGGCCTGCTCGGCGGCGACCGTCCGGGCCAGCCGGCGGCGCGGCACGCCGAGCGCGCGCAGCACCGCGAACTCCGCGCTCCGGGCCCGCTGCGCCCCGGCGGCGCCGACCGCGAAGCCGACCGCGGCGACCGCCGCCGCCACCACGGCCGCCGCCGTGAACGCGGCCTCGGGACCCGCGCCGAAGGGGTCGTCGCGCAGCTCGGCGGCGATCTCGTCGCGCACCACCACCTGGCCCGGGCCGACATCCGGCAACGCCCGTACCGTGGCGGCCACTCGGGCGGTGTCCCGGGGCGCGGTGGCTAGCCACCACTCGGTGGGCGTGGCGCTCTCGCCGTACCGGGCCTGCAGCACCTGGTTCACGGCGCGCAGGTCGAGCAGCACGGCACCGCCGTCGCGGGCGCCGCTGCCGGCCGGGTCGGCGGTGGCCGGCAGCGCCCGTACCGCCCGGACGATCCGCACCGGTAGCCGCCGGTCGCCGATGGTCAGGTCGACCCGCTGCCCGGGACGGGCGCTCGCCGAGGCCAGGTAGCGGTCGGTGACGACGGCCGGCACCTCGGCCGGCGCGCGCTGGGTCACCTGGAGCCGGACGGTGACGGAGGCGACCGTCCAGAGGTCCGCGTCCGGGAGGTAGCCGGTGCCGTAGGCGAAGGTCAGCGGGCGCGTGCCGGTGATCTCGGGGCGGGTGGGGCTGGTGGCGGCGCTGGGGACGGCGGCGCCGCCCGCCCGCGCGCCGGTGGTCCACTTGGCCGGCAGCGTGAGCCGGTGCTCCTTCCCGTCGCTGCCGGACGCCGTCAGCCCGCCGAGGGTGAGCCGGTGCCGCTCGGCACGGCCGGCGGGCTGTGCCAGGTCGAGACGGAGGCCGGTGAGGGTCAGCGCGCCGGACGGGGCACCGAGGCCGAGGGTCAGGGTGTGGTCGCGGCCGTCGGCGGGGAGCTGACCGAACGGCACCTGGTACGGCACCCCGTACCGGTCCGCCAGCGTCACCGTCACCTCCGTGCCGGTGCCCGGCCCGGTGGAGCTGTGCAGGCGTGCCGTCAGCCGCAGCCGGGCGGTACCCGCGGGCACCCGGGCGCCCGCCGGGGAGCCCTTGGGCGCGAGCCCGGCCAGCAGCGACCGCACCGGCACGTCCGCCAGGTCCCGGCGCATCAGCACCGCGTCCGCCGCGTGCCGGGTGTCCAGGGCCAGCACGGTCGCCGTCCGGTCGCCGGACAGCGGCTGGGAGCCGCGCACGGCCGGGGCCGCCTCGCGTACCCGCGGCAGGTCCGCGTACCGGTCCGTGCGGCCCAGCCCGCCCTCACCGGCGGAGATCACCCGCACCGGAACGCCGGCGCGGAAGTCGGCCTGGTCGTCCTGCGAGCGGTCCCAGGAGGCGGCCTGCCCGATGGCGAGTATGCCGAGGGCGACGGCGAGGACGAGCAGCAGTACCGGGCCCGCGCCGCGTGCGGTGCGCCGGCTGAACTGCCAGCCGGCCAGCGCCACCGGCAGTCCGCGTCCGCGCGCCGCCCACCGCTCGGCGAACCGCGCCGCGGGAGGCAGCAGCCGCAGCGTGAGCACGGTTCCGGCGAGCAGCGCCAGCGCGGGCGCGGCGACCAGCAGGGGATCGATGCCGAGTGTGCCGGACCGGTCGGCGGCCACACCGCCGGAGCCCTGCCGGCGGAGCTGCCAGTAGGCCACCCCGGCGATCGCGAGCAGGCCGAGGTCGGCGCCGGCGCGCAGCAGGGCGGGGACGGTCCGGAAGGCGGCCGGCCGGGTTGTCCCGCGGCGGTGGCGCAGGGGCAGCGGCCACCACGCCCGCGGGGGGCCGGCCCTCCGCTTCCGCGCCCGGTCCCGCGCCTGTGCCGCGGCCCCCGTGACCGCCGGTACCGACACCGCGAGCGCACAGCCCAGGGCGACCCCGGCGGCCACCAGCCACACCAGGGGCCGGCCGGCCGGCGGGAGGTCCAGGCGCAGACCGAGGCGGGCCAGCGGGCCGTGCCCGGCCAGCACAGTAGTGAGCGGCCCGGCGACCAGGGGCCCGCACACGGCCGCGGGCAGCGCGAGGAGCAGGGCCTCGGCCGCGGCGAGACCGGCGATCCGGGCGCGGGAGGCGCCGCGGGCGCTGAGCAGCCGGGTCTCGTCGGCGCGTTCGGTGCTGAGCAGCCGGGCCACCAGCAGCAGCGCGTACCCGGCGAGCAGCGCGAGTTGCAGCGCCACGATCAGCAGGGTGGAACGCGCGACCAGCAGCGAACGGTCCACCCGGTCCAGGGCCTCCGGCAGCGCGGTCTGCGCCACCGTCGTACCGCGCAGCGCCGTGGCTCCGCGCAGGGCCGCGCTGCCTTCCCGGGCCGCCGTGCGCAGCTCCCCGATCCGAGAGGTGGTCGCCGTCGCGAAGTCCGCCGAGGCCAGCCAGGCCGTCGGCCCCGGGCTCACCCGGCCGCCGGTGAGCACGGCAGGGTCGGCGAGCAGGGGTCCGTACGTCGTGAAGCCGGACTTCCTGGCCCCGCGGCCGAGCAGATCGTCCAGCCGCCAGTACGGCGCCGTCACCGACGCGGGCCGGTACACGCCGGTGATCCGCACCCGGACCGCCGGGCCGTCCAGCCGGTTCGCCAGGGTGAGCCGGTCGCCGGGCGCCAGCCGCAGCGCCCGGGCGGCGGCCTGCGGGAGCGCCACCTCGACCGGACCGGAGGTACGGCGCGGCAGCCGGCCCGCGGTCAGGCGCAGCTGGGTGTGGTCGAGCGCGGCGAAGTACGTCAGGTCCGGGTCGCCGGACCGGTCGGCGGGTGAGCGCGGTGAGCGGGGCAGCGCGTACGGTCCCGAGCGGCGCAGCGTCCGTACGGTGACGGGCAGACCGTCGAAGGTCCGCCGGGCGCCCTCGCGTACGGCGGTGCCGGCGGCGGCCCGCTCCCGCTGGGGCACGTCCGCCTTGACGATCAGGGCGGTGTCGGCGCCGTTGCGGGCGTCGCCCAGCACATGGCGCAGTGCCGCGTCGCCGATCGCCCCCGAGTAGGCGGTGAGCGTCGCCAGTACCGCGGTGGTCAGCAGCACCGTGAGCAACGCGGCACTCAACAGCAGGCGGTGCGCACGCGCACGTGAGAAGACGAACCCCGTCACCCGGCCCCCGTGTGTCCGGACTTCCAGACCTTCGGGCGATGCTGGCAGAGGAGACAGGCCCGGGGTAAGCGGTTGTCGGCCGGTCTATACCGGATCGTGATCCGGAATCCGAGGACGGCTGACCGGAATCCGGCCTTCAGTGATGCCCCGTCAGCCGGAAGCGATCAGTCCTCGGTGTTCACCATCGACGCGGCGGCGTACGTCAGGTAGTTCCACAGCGTCCGCTCGTGCTCCTCGGACAGGCCGAGTTCGTCGACGGCCACCCGCATGTGCTTCAGCCAGGCGTCGTGCGCCGCCCGGTCCACGGCGAACGGGGCGTGCCGCATGCGCAGCCGGGGATGGCCGCGGTTGTCGCTGTAGGTGGTGGGGCCGCCCCAGTACTGGATCAGGAACAGGGTCAGCCGCTCCTCGGCCGGGCCCAGGTCCTCCTCGGGGTACATCGGCTTCAGGAGCGGGTCCCCGGCGACTCCCTCGTAGAAACGGTGGACGAGCCGGCGGAAGGTCTTCTCCCCGCCGACCTGCTCGTAGAAGGTCTGCTCCTGAAGCGTGCCGTGCCGAATCTCATTCACCCGTCCATGGTCTCAGACCCGGTGACCCAGGACTCGAGACCTAGGACCGGAGCAACGCTCGCCCCCTACTGTGGAGTCATGGGCGCCCACGACACCGAGATCGACGGCCTGGCCGCCGCGGCGCGGGCCGCGCTGGTGCGGGAGATCGACGCCGACGGGGCCTGGGCGCCGGACCCGGTGTGGCGGGAGGCGTTCGCGACGGTGCCCCGGCACCGGTTCGTGCCGTACTACTACGTCGCCGGGCGGGGCGGCTACGAGCGCCGCTGGGGCGAGAGTCCCGACCCGCGGGCCCGGGAACGCTGGGTGCGCGGCGCCTACGCGGACGTGCCGCTGGCCACCCGGCTGCGCGACGGCGAGCTGCTCTCCTCCAGCAGTCAGCCCTCCCTGATGGCGTGGATGCTGGTCGAGCTGCGGGTCGAGGAGGGCGACCGGGTGCTGGAGGTGGGCGCCGGCACCGGCTACAACGCGGCCCTGCTCGCCCACCGGCTCGGCGACGACGACCTCGTCACCACCATCGATCTGGAACCGGAGATCACCGAGTCGGCCCGGCAGCACCTGGCCGCGGCCGGGTACCACCCGGTCGTCGTCACCGGTGACGGGGCGCGCGGAGTACGCGAACGCGCCCCCTTCGACCGGATCATCGCCACCTGCGAGCTGTCCGCGGTGCCGCGCGCCTGGCTGGCCCAGTGCCGCCCCGGCGCCCGCATCCTGACCCCGCTGGCCACCGGCCTGCTGGCCCTCACCGTGCGGGACGCGGAGCACGCCGAGGGCCGCTTCCTGCCCACGGCCGCCTACTTCGTACCGCTGCGCGGCGAGGGCCGGGCGGAGCCGGAGCAGGTGTCCCTGACCGGGCTGCCGGGCCGGGCCCGCGAGCAGGACGCGTTCCACTTCCTGTTCGCCCTGGCCCGGGGCGCCCTCGAGCCGCGGGAGGCCTACGCGCTGTGGGAGCGCGAGGACGAGCCCGACCGCGAACGGTACGGCGTCACGGTCGCCGGCGAGCACGCCTGGGCGTGGCTGGACGACCCGGAGGGGCCGTACCGCTGGCCTCTCCGCTGAGCACCCCCGGTTTCTTGCCCGGTCGTGCTCAGCCCCGGCGGACGGTGATCGTCGTCCAGGCGCCCACGTGCACCCGGTCGCCGTCCCGCAGGGGGACCGGAACGAACGGCTGGATCGGTTCTTCCGAGCCGTTGACCGTGGTGCCGTTCGTCGAGTTCTGGTCGACGACCGCCCAGCTGCCGTCCGGCTGCTGGACCAGCACCGCGTGCTGGTGCGAGACCCCGGGATCCTCCGGCGGCACCGACAGGTCGATGTCGGGGGTGTCGCCGGTGGAGTGCCGGCGGCGGCCGATGGTGACCTGGTTGCCGGCGAGCGTGAGCTGCTGCTCCGGCGAGTACGCGGGCAGGTTCAGGCCCGCGGCCTCGGGGCCGGAGCGCTGCATCATCGCCATGAAGTACTCGCGGTCCGGGCCGACGGTCGCGGTCCAGGTGGCCGGCTGCTGCGGCGCCTGCGGGAAGCCGGGGCCGGGCGGGGCCGGGGTGCCGCCGGGCTGCGGGTAGCCGTACCCGCCGCGCTGACCGCCGGGTCCCGGTCCGGGGCCGTGTCCCGGACCCTGTCCGGACGGGCCGGTGGACGACGGCGGGGAGAGCACCCAGTCGTCGTCACCGCCGCCGAAGGACGGGCCACCCGAGGACGGGCCTCCCGAGGCGGGACCGCCGGCCGGGGGCCGGCCGGTCTCCCGCGGGAACGCGGGCGGAGCGGGCGGCCCGGACCGCTGGAACGCCTGCGCGGCACCGCCGGGACCGGCGGGCGGGGTCGGCCCGGGCGGCGGCGGTACCGGACGCGCGGGGTCACCGCCGAAGCCGGAGGGGCCGGAAGCGCCGGGACCCTGGGGCGGGCCGGGCGGAGTGGGGCCACCGGGGCCGGACGGCTCACGGCCGAAGGGCGGCGGACCGGAGGGGCCACCGGGACCCTGCCCCGGACCCCCGCCGAAGCCGGAGTCCTGACCGGGGTTGCCCCCGAAGCCGGACGGACCGCCGGAACCCGGGCCCTGCCCCGGACCGCCCCCGTAGCCGGAGGGGCCACCGGAACCGGGTCCCTGGCCCTGACCGGGGTTGCCCCCGAAGCCGGACGGGCCGCCGGAACCCGGGCCCTGTCCCGGACCACTGCCGTAGCCGGAGGGGCCACCGGAACCGGGCCCCTGGCCCTGACCGGGGTTGCCCCCGAAGCCGGACGGGCCGCCGGAACCCGGGCCCTGTCCCGGACCACTGCCGTAGCCGGAGGGGCCACCGGA
>NZ_JBWKIR010000009.1:66958-100119 GCF_056432605.1 Streptomyces sp. NPDC045022 | reverse complement strand
CGGAACCGGGTCCCTGGCCCTGACCGGGGTTGCTCCCGAAACCGGACGGACCGCCGGGACCTTGCCCCTGACCTTGTCCCTGCCCCTGGCCCCCGCCGAAGCCCGGCGGCGGTACCGGCGGGCGCCGGTCGCCGCCGAACGGCGTCGGGCCCGACGGCTCGCTGCCGAAGGACGGGATCGGCTCGGCGGGCCGGTTCACCTGCGAGGGCCGCGAGCCGTGGTACTCGTACGAGTCACCGCCGCCGTACGTCGCGCTCGGCGGCTCGAAGCGGGGCTGCGTCGGGCGCGGGGCAGCCGGGGTGTACGAAGTGGCCGTGTTGGTCAGGAAGTTCCACCGGCACTCCTCGCAGAACGGCGCGCCGCCCTCGCGGGGCGTACGGCACTGCGGGCACAGCTCCGCCTCGGGCGCACCCGGCGCCTGCGGGCGGCCGCCGGGCTGGGTGCCCTGCGGCGGTGGGAAGCCGTAGCCACCGGCGGGCGGCGGCGGAGGGGGCGGAGGTACGGCACCGGCCATGCGGTGACCGCAGACCTCGCACCAGTCGTCGGAACCCGACTGGTGTCCGTTCGGGCAGGTCGGCATGTCGGTGCTTCCCCTTCTCCTAAGGGTCCGGCTGGATCGCTCGAATCGCTTCCAGAGTCACTTCTTTACCCGGACAGTCTTTGTGGACCGGGTCTCCAGAGTCATCTCATCGGCCTCCGCGACCTTCGTCTTCAACCGCACAGTACCTGTCGCGGCGTCGACCACGTCCACCACCTTCGCAAGCAGTTTCGCAGTATCGGCGTTCCCCGAGGCACTCGCGAGCTGAACCGCACGCCCCAGTTTGGCCGTTGCCCCATCGAAATCGCCCGCTTTACGAAGGTCGAGCCCTTGCTGGATGGCTTGGGCCAGTTCGGCCTGCCCGGTGTAGTGGGCGACTTGGGGACTGATCGAGGTGGAGGCCGTCATGTCATCGGTCCACACGGCCCGTACGAGCCCCTGCGCGCCGAGGTTCTGTACCGTTCCGTCCGCTTGTGGGACGACCAGGGAGACCCGGGCGGCGAGCATCTCCTGGCCGAGCCCGGCCGGCGGGACCTCCACACACAGGTGGTAGTCGCGGGACTCGTCGCCCCAGGACCCGGTGGGGTAGTCCCCGGCGCGCGGCCCGACCTCGGTGCGCCGGCCGGTCAAGTCCTCGACGGCGGGGGCGACTTGCTTGACGAACCTGATGGTCGTGCCGACCGGCGTCCACACCCGCAAGGAGACGTCGGCGACCTCCTTGCCCATCGCCGACTCCATCATCCGCGTGAAGTCCGCGGCCAGGCCCACCGGGTCGGCGACGATGTCGGCGGTGCCGAGCAGCGCGGAGGCGATCCCTGTGACTTCTTTCACTTCCCAATCGGTGCCCACGCCCCGGGCGTCACAGGTGAACCGTCCCGCGCACACGTCCAGCGCGGCTCTCAGGTCCTGCGGCGACTCGTGTTCGTTGCGGCCGTCGGTCAGCAGGATGCCGTGCCGGATGGTGACGTCCGCCGAGGACAGCAGCCGTTCGGCGAGCCGCAGCCAGGTGCCGATGGCCGTACCCCCGCCCGCGCTGAGCCGGCGCAGCGCCTGCTTGGCCTGCTCACGGGTGGTGGCGTCGGCGACCGCGAGCCGCCCCCCGCCCGGGTAGACCTCCGCGGCCACGTGGGTGCCGCCGATCACCGCGAAGTGGGTGCCGTCGCGCAGGGTGTCGATCGCGGCGGCCGTGGCGTCGCGGGCGTTGCGCATCTTGACCGGCGGATAGTCCATGGAGCCCGAGCAGTCGACCATGATCGCCACGGCGGCGGACGGCCGCTGCCCCGGTGGGTACGCGGACGCGGCGACGGCGCTGCCGACGGTGCCGCCGCCCGTGGCCGTCACCGTGACGACGGCGTTGACCTCGCGGCCGCCCTCGGGCAGGTACTCGTTCTGGTAGACGTCCACCGAGAACTGCGGCGCGTTCGACTTCGCGAAATTGGCCATGCTTGATCGACTCCCCCTTGGCACACCCCGCTGACGCGAGGCGGTGAGTGTGGACGGACCGGTCCCCTCCGGCCCGCCGCGGCTGCCCCGTCCCACGAGGCGTTGTGTACGGCCTTCTTCTGCGGCCTCAGGCCGATACTGCCCCCTGCGACGGCGCCGGGAACGGCAGGACCGCCACTGTTACGTTGTCGTGGCCCCCGCCGTCCAGGGCGTGACCGACCAGCACCCGGGCGCTGTGCAACGGGCGCGTCGCCGCGTCCGGTGGGACGACCGCGAACATCTCCTCGGCCGTCTCGGCGTAGTTCCACAGGCCGTCGGTGCACACCACCACGGCGCCGGGCCGGTCCGGCTTGAAGGAAGCGGTGTGCGGCTCCAGTTCGTAGGCGTCCGCGCCGAGCCAGCCGGTGATCGCGTGGGCGCGCTCGTCGGCGTACGCCTCGGCCTCGCTCATCAGTCCGGCGGCGACCATCTGCGCGGCCCAGGAGTCGTCCTCGGTCAGCCGGGCCGGGGGCGCGCCACGGTCGGCCGGCACCCAGTAGACGCGGCTGTCGCCGACCCAGCCGACGACCAGCAGTCCGGAGGTGACGATCGCACCGACGATCGTGCAGGCTGGGGCGTTCTGGTGCGGGGCGTGCTCGCGGGCCGTGGCGGGCTCCTCGGCGAGCGCGTTGACGGCCTGCGAGGCGGCGACGATCGCCTCGTGCATGGCCTGCTGCGGGTGGGTGCCGCGCGGCAGCGCGGCCAGCAGGGTGTCCCCGGCCGCCTGGGAGGCGGCCTGGGAGGCGTCGTCGGGGCGGGTCGCCGAGGAGACGCCGTCGCAGACGACGGCGAGGGCGGCGGGCGTGCCGTCGGGCAGCGTGGTGTGGCCGACGGCGAAGGCGTCCTCGTTGCGGTGGTGGCGCAGGCCCCGGTCGCTGACGGCGGCGACCGGGCCCGACTCCCGCTCCATGTGGTCGCGTTCGCGGGGCTGGGCGTGCCCGCAGTTCTCGCAGTAGCCGTCGCTGTCCACCCGGCCCGCCCGGCAGGCCACGCAGACCTGGGCCGGATCGGCCGGGCCGGCCGGTGCGGTCACGACGGCGTCGGGTGCCGCGCGCGGGTCCGGTGCCTGCAGCGGGTACTCGTCGGGCTCCGCGGGCCGGTCGAAGCGGACGCCGGGGGTGGCGGCCTCCTCGGGGTGCAGCGGCTTGCCGCCCGAGTCCGTGCCGGGCAGGTCGGCCGGCCGATGCACCGCGGCCGGGGTGCCGCCGGAGCCGGGCGGCTCGGGGGCCGGCCAGTCCACGCCGTCCCCGGGACCGGGGGAGCCGGTCATCGTGAGGGTCGGATGGTCCTGCGGCGGGGCGGGCACCACCGATAGGTCGTAACCGCACGCTCCGCAGAAGAGGTCACCCGGCTCGACGGGCTCCGCGCAGCTCGGGCACTTCGACAGTGCGGCCTGCTGGGGCATCTGCGACATCAACTACACCCACGTCCGGGGGCGGTAACGGTTGGCCCGTTCCACCAGTTCGATCCTCTCCTCGCCGCCGGGCGCCAGCCGGGCCAGCGTGCGGTAGGCGCGCTCCAGACCGAAGCGGAGGCCCCGCTCGTCCAGACCACTGCCCAGCAGCACCCGTCCGCCGGCGGCCGGCGGGGCGGTGCCCTGCCCTCCGGAGAGTATCCAGTCCAGCGCACCGCCGAGCACCTCGGCGGACAACTGCTCGCGCCGGGCCGGATCCAGACCGTACGCGTCCAGCGCCTCCACCTGCCCGGCGGCGGCCGTCAGGTCGTCCAGGAACGGTACGTCACCGGCGCTCGCCGTGCGCTGTCTGAGCCGGGCCCGGACGGCGGCGACCCGGGCGGCCGTGTAGTGGATGGAGGACTCCGGCACCGACTCCAGCGTCGCCACGGCACTGTGCCGGTCGCCGGCCGCGAGCCGCACCCGGGCCAGGCCGAAGGCCGCGCTCACATAGCCGGGGTCGGTCGCCCACACCAGGCGGTAGTACTCGGCGGCGTTGTCCAGTTGGCCCAGCACCTCCGCGCACAGGGCGAGCGCCAGCTTGGGCGCGGCCTCGCCGGGAAAGGCGTCGTAGATCGCGTCGAAGGCGAGCGCGGCGCCCTCGAAGTCGCCGGTGACCAGGGCGGCCACACCCCGGTACCAGACCACCCGCCAGTCGTCGGGCCGTTCCTCGTCCAGCCTGGCGAGGGACATCAGCGCGGCCTGGTGGTCACCGCTCTCCAGCCGGGCGCGGATCTGCCGGATCCGGGTCTCCACGGTCCGCGCGGGCGCCGCGTCCAGCGCACTGATCAGCTCGGCCGGCGCGGAGGCCATCAGCCCCGCCAGGAAACCGGCGTTGGGGTCGTTCGGGTCGACCAGCGGGACCGGCAGGGCGAGCGCGGCGGCCGGGGTCTCGACGGGCCGGACGAGGGCCGGCGGGGGCAGCGCGGGGCCGGGCCCGGCGTTGCGTGCCGGGCGCGCCCCCAGCCGGGAGACATCGCCGTCCAGCCGCGGGAACAACTCCGTGTCGGTGACCTTCACCTCGGGCCCGAACAGGGTCGACAGCGCGGGCCGTGCCTGCCCGGTCTGCAGCGAGACGACCTCGCGCAGCACTCCGGTCAGCTGCTCGGACATCTCCTGCGCGGAGGCGAACCTGCCGGCCGGGTCGGGGTCGGTGGCACGCACGAGGAACCGGTAGAAGGACTCGTAGCGGCGGAAGACCTCGATGGTGTCCGGGTCGGGCAGGGAGTCCGCGAAGACGTTCGTGTAGCCCTGGAAGTCGAAGGTGAGCACGGCGAGCGTACGGCCGACCGTGTACAGGTCGCTCGCCACCGACGGACCGACCTCGCCGACCTCCGGCGCCTGGTAGCCGACCGTGCCGTAGATCGCCGACTCGTCGTCGTCCATGCGGCGCACCGCGCCCATGTCGATCAGTTTGAGCTGGTCCTCGGTCTGGATGGCGTTGTCGACCTTGAAGTCGCAGTACAGCAGGTTGCGGCTGTGCAGATGGCCGAGCGCCTCCAGGGCCTCGATGCCGTAGGCGCAGGCCTGCTCCACCGGCAGCGGGTCGCGCCTGCCGTCGGGCGTGCGGTGGCCGTTGGCGATCTCCTTGAGCGACTTGCCACCCACGTACTCCATGACGATGTAGCCGTCGAGGGAGCCGGTGCGCTGGTCGAGGTGCTCCACGAAGTTGTAGATCCGCACGATGTTGGCGTGCTCGATCTCCGCGAGGAAGCGCCGCTCGGAGATCGCGGCGGCCATCGCGTCCTGGTCACCGGTGTCCAGCAGGCCCTTGAGCACCACCCATCGGTCGGAGACGGCCCGGTCGACGGCGAGGTAGACCCAGCCGAGCCCGCCGTGCGCGAGGCAGCCCACGACCTCGTACTGGCCGTGCACGATGTCCCCGGCCTTCAGCTTCGGCACGAACGAGTACGGGTGGCCGCACTTGGTGCAGAAGCCCTCCGTGCGCCCCGGGCGCTCGCCCCGGGCCCGGCCGACCGGCGCCCCGCAGTCCGAGCGCGAGCAGAACCGCTTCCGCTCGGGCACCTCCGGGTTCTCCAGCACCATCGCGCGCGGGTCGGGCCGGGGTACCTGCGGCACGCTCACCAGCCCGGCGCCCAGCCGCCCGCGCGTCGACGTTCCCGAGGACGAACCGGAGCTGCGCACCGACACCGAACGGCCGGTGGACGCGCCCGACAGGGACCGGGAGAGCCGCCCGGACACCGACCGGCGCGACTTCGACGACTGGGAGGACGTACGGGAACTGCGCGAGCTGCGGGAACTGCCGCTGCCGGCCGAGCCCCTGGTGATCCCGGTGGGCTGTGAGCCGACCATCCCGGTCGCGGAGACGACCGGTGCGAGGCCGCAGGTGTCGCAGTACAGCTCGCCGCCGCCGACGTCCTCGTACGTCCCCTCGCAGCCCGGCCGCTGACAGGTCTGTCCCGGCAGGCTCATGACTGGTCCCCCTTCCGGTCCTCCGGCGCGCTCGCGCCGCCGAGCAGCTCGGCCGCCGACCGCTGGTAGCGCAGCACGGCCTGTTCCGCCACGCGCAGGTCGCAGGGCGCGCTCCACAGCATCCGCCGGGCGGCGTCGTACCGCTCGATGAGCAGCGTGTCCTCGGCGAGGCCGTGCCGGGCGACCTTCGCCTTGTACGCGTCGAGCCGGCCGCGCAGCTCGGCACGGACCGCGAGCGGTGCGGTGACCGCGGTCAACGACTCGCGGGCCCGCAGGAGTTCGTCCTCGGCCTGCTGCTCCAGGGACTCCAGGAGCGGGGAGAGCCGGTGCCACTGCGCCCGCCGCCGGTACTCGGCGGCCGCCGCCAGCTGCTCCTGCAGCGCGGTCGGCGGCCCGCTGACGACGGGCACCTCGGTGGCGGCGATCTTCGCCAGCACCTCGCCGCGCGCGGTACGCGCCTCCGCCAGCGTGCGGTCGGCGCGCGAGAGCACGTCCCGCAGCCGGATCAGCCGGGCCTCCGCGTCCTGCCGGACGGTGAGCACCGCGTCGATCTCCCGCCGTACGTCCTCCAGGGCGCGCGCCTCACGGTCGTACACCGTGGTGTCCGGACGGCCACCGCCGGGTGCCGAACTGCCCTCGGCCGGTACCCAGAAGGCGAGCGGGTCGCAGACGACGTCCTCGCGCAGCTTGGTCAGCGTGCGGGTGATCCGCTCCAGGTCGTCTCCGGCCGGGTGTTCACCCGGCCGGACACCGGCGGAGTGGGCGAGCTTGCGGGTGCGCTGGAGTTCCGCGGCGAGTAAATCGATCCGTGCGGGCAGCGCCGACCAGACGGCGTCGGCGGCGACGACCAGATCCAGACTCGTCGCGTACAGCTCGTTCATCCGGCCCACCAGGGCGGTCAGCGAGAACGTCTCGCTCAGCGTGCCGTTCCCGGCGACGGTGACGGACTCGCCGCGCAGCAGCTCGGTCAGCTCGGCCAGGTCCTCGCGGCTGGACCAGCGGCGCCGGGCGCGGATCTCGCGGGCGCCCCGCAGCGCGGCCGCGTAGGCGTCGAAGTACCCCCACAGCAGGGTGATCCGCGCCTCCGTGGCCTGCCAGCGTTCCCGGGTCACGCCCGTCAGTTCGGCGCCCTCGAGGAGTCTGCGGCCCGCGTGGTCCTGCAGGGCCAGCAGGGAGGTCTCGATCGCCTCGTGCTCCTGGCCGAGCCGCGCCAGCGCACGGTCCACCTCGTCCCGGTCCATCACCGGCCCGGCGGGGTCCGTGACGCCCATCGATCACCTCTCGCTGCTGTGTGGTCGGCCTGTTGCCGGATACCGGATTCAGCTGTTGCGCAGATACCGCGGCGCGGGCGGCTCGGAAGCCGCCGAGTCCTCCCCCAGTGTCGCCGACAGCCAGGTGTCGTACGACGCCTGCCAGCCGTGCGCGCGGTAGTCCACCAGAACGCGATTGACCCGGCGTACCAGATCGGTGGCGCCCTTCTTCATCGCCACGCCGTAGTACTCGGTCGTGAACGCCTTGCCCTTGAGTTCGACGGTCGGGTCCTGCGCGGCCTGGCTCGCGGCGAGCGCGCCGTCGGTCACGACCGCGTCCACCTCGCCCAGTTGCAGCCGTACCAGGCAGTCCAGCTGGTTCGGGACGGTGGTGGAGATGTCGGTGGAGGCCGGCAGCTCGCCGGTCTTCCGGTCCGCGTCCAGCTTGGTGTACGCGGTCGAACCGGCCGCCGTGCAGACCTTCTTGTGCGCGAGCGAGTCGTCATAGCCCGTGATGGCGGACGACTTGGGCGCGAGCACCTGCTGTCCGGTCTTGAAGTAGGGCGCGGAGAAGTCCACTTGTGACAGCCGGTCACAGGTGATCGTCATCGTCCGCACGACCATGTCCACCCGGCCGTCCTGGATCGCCGGTATGCGCTGGCTGGTCGGGATCGCCTTGAACTGCACGGCGTCCGGGTCGCCGAGGATGTCCTGCGCGATCCTGTGCACCAGGTCGATGTCGAAGCCCTCCAGCCCCGCGCCCTCGGTGTTCGGGTTGCGGTAGCCCCAGTGGTAGCTGTTCTGGTCGACGCCGACGATCAGCTTGCGCCTGGCGCCCGTACGCGCCTTGATGGCGTCGATCGTCGGGCCGTCCGCGCCGGACGGGGCGAGGGTCTGCTGCTGCGCCTCGGAGTCCGTGCAGCCGTCGGCGCGGGCCTGGCTGCCGGTGACCACCTTCTGTCCGGCCGGGCTGCCCCCGTCCGGTGTCTGGGTGCGGGGCAGCAACAGGACGAATGCCAGCGCCAGCGCGCACAGCACCGCCATCGCGCCGACCCCGCCCCAGCCCCGCAGGGAGGCCCGTGCACGTGCCGCGTACATCGTCCTGCCCCCTGTCACCGGTACTCCGAAAGCCTGCGTCCGATGCCGGCGACGGCACCGGCGGCGCCCAGCACCGCGAGGACGGCCGCGCCCACCGGCAGCCCGGTCATGGCGTCCCGCCCGTCCCCCGCGGCCTGCTGGAACTCGGTCTGCTCGTGGTCGATGGCCCGCGCGAGGTGGGCGTCGACACCGTCGAAACACTCACCCGTCGCGCCCTTGGCACCGATCACCTTGTCCAGCGCCTGCTGGTAGTTGCCGTTCTCGTCCTCGGCGCGGGCCGAGGCGTGGCGCTGCTTCCACACCGCCATGTTGCCCTCGGCCGCCTTGACCGGCGTGCTGCCGGCCTGGTCGTCGGCGAGCTTCCCGGCCGCGGTGAGCCCCTTGCCGAGCACGGCCATGTTCTTGTCGAAGTCGTAGTAGTAGGCGTCGTACGGCTTTCCGGCGACCGTGATGGTCTCGGCGCCGCGCGCCACCAGGCTCAGGTTCTCGTTCCCGCGCGCCTTCAGAGAGGCGATCCGGGCGTCGTGCAGGACGCTGAGCGAGCGGATGCCGTGGTCGTAGGAGCCGTCGAGGTCCGACCGGGCGACCATGTGCCCGACGACCAGCCACAGCAGCACGACCGTGGTGCCGGCGGTGCCGGCGACCAGGCCGTGGTTGAGGACGCGGTTGGTGTGCCGGTACGTGCGGTGCTGGGCCCAGCCGAGCGCGGCGAGCGCGAGGACGCCGAGCGCGATGGCGGCCCAGGGGTAGGGCGTGGCGTCCGCGTAGTCGGCGTCGAGCCGCTGGTTCTCCTTGGTGTAGAGATCCTCCGCCGCCGGGAGCATCTCCTTCTGCATCTTCTCGTTGGCGTACCGCAGATAGGCGCCGCCCACCGGATAGCCCTGCCGGTTGTAGGTCCGGGCGCGCTCGATGAGGCCCTTGTACTCGGGCAGCAGCCGGTTCAGCCTGGTGATGGCCGCCTCGGAGGCCGAGCCGGGCTCGGCGTTGGCGGCGGCGGTCACGAGCCCGGCGGCGGCACCGCGGATGTCCTTCTCGTACCGGTCCCGGGAGGCGGCGGTCTCCTGGCCGCCCGCGAGGAACCCGCTGGACGCCGCCGTGTTGGCGTCCGCCAGCGAGCGGTAGATGCCGGCCGCGCCGGAACTGAGCGGCTGGCTCCGGTGCAGCACGTCGTCGGCGGCGGCCGCCCGCTCGCTGGTCTGCCAGGCGGTGACGGCCCCGAAGGCGAGCACCAGCACAGCGAGGAGGGCCCCGATGATCCGCAGCCGGCCGGGCTCGGTGGTCGCGGCGGCGCGCAGCCGCTCGACACCCTCGGCGAAGGCGGTACGACGCGCCGGGGGCGCGGGAGGGACCGGGGGCACCGGCCGGCCGGGCTGCGCGGGGATGCCGGGGGCGGCGGCGGGTACGGCGGGTCCCGCCACCGGTGGCGCCGCGCTGCTCTTCGGCGGGTGTGTCACTCGACCTCCCCCATGGTCATCCGTTCGCCGCCCAGTATCACCGTCCGGACCGGCATCCGCACCGGCCTTCACTGGATCTTGATCGGATCGCAGCGTGCCCAAGGGCGCGTGCCACCCGGCACACCACCCCCTGCTGATGAACACGCCGGGTACAGCGGATCGGTTCCGCTGCGCAGGTCACGCCCTCGCCGACTCCCAGTGGTCCCGCGCCCGCTCCTGCGCGTGCGCCCCCGCCCCCAGCCGGTCCAGGCCCAGCAGGGCCGCGCCCAGCACCGGTCCGGCCGTGACCACGCGGGCCCGGGCCTTCGGGGCGCGGGCGGACAGCAGCTCGCCGATGGCGTCGTTCAGCTGGGGGTGTCCGGCGGTCAGGACGCTGCCGCCCAGCAGCACCGGTGTCTCCTCGTCGAGGAGGTCCAGGCGGGTCAGGGCCACCGTGGCCATCACCGTGACCTCCTCCGCGAGCCGGGCGACCAGGGAGCGGGCCACCGCGTCGCCGTCGGCGGCCGTGGCGAACAGGACCGGGCTCAGCTCGTGCCGGCGGTCGTGCTCGATGTGCTCCAGGTGCAGGGCCTCGATGAGGGCGTACATGGTCGGCAGGCCGAAGTGCGCGGGCAGCGTGCGGGACAGGGCCGTCGGCTCGCCCCGGCCGTCCTCCGCGCGGGCGGCGTACCAGAGGGCCTCCTCGGCCAGGCCCCAGCCGCCGCCCCAGTCCCCGGAGATACGACCGATCGCCGGGAAGCGGGCGGTGCGGCCGTCGGGGCGCATGCCGACGCAGTTGATGCCCGCGCCGCAGACGACCGCGACGCCGCGCGGCTCGGCCACACCCGCGCGGAGGATCGCGAACGTGTCGTTGCGGACCTCCACCGACGGCCCCCACGCGCGCGCCCGCAGCGCGGTCGCCAACCGCTCCTCCTCCACCGGCAGATCGGCGTTGGCCAGGCAGGCCGAGACATGGGCGACCGACGTCACGCCGGCGTCGGCGAACGCCCGCGCGACGGGTTCGGCCAGCGCGTCGATCGCCGCCGCCACGCCCACCGCGGGCGGCCGGAAACCGCCGCCGCGGGCCGTGGCCAGGACCTGTCCGGCGGCGGTGACCACGGCCACGTCGGTCTTGCTGTTGCCCGCGTCGATGGCGAGGACACGCGCGGTCTCAGGTGCGGTCAGGCCCACGCCAGGTGCTCCCGGTTGTGTGCGATCAACTGGTCGGTGAGGGTCTCGGCGTACTCGTACTGGCCGATCAGCGGGTGGGCGAGGAGGGCGCGGAAGACCCGGTCCCGGCCGCCGCGCAGCGCCGCCTCCAGGGCCAGGTCCTCGTACGCGGTCACGTTCGCGACGAGACCCGCGAAGAGGGGGTCCAGGTCGGGGACCGGCAGCGGCGCGGGGCCCGTCGGGCCGACCGCCGCCTGCACCTCGATCACCGCGTCGTCGGGGAGGAAGGGCAGCGTGCCCTTGTTGAGGGTGTTCACCACCTGGTAGGGGCTGCCCCCGCCGCCCAGCAGGGCCGCCGCGAGGTCCACGGCCGCCTCCGAGTAGTAGGCGCCGCCCCGCCTGGCGAGCAGCGCCGGCTTCTCGTCCAGCAGGGGGTCGCCGTACATCGACAGCAGCTCGCGTTCCATGGCCGCCACTTCGGCGGCCCGGGAGGGCTTGGTCCGCAGTTCTCGGACGACCTCGTCGTGCGCGTAGTAGTAGCGCAGGTAGTAGGAGGGCACCACGCCCAGGCGGTCCAGGAGGGGGCGGGGGAGGCGGAGGTCGCCGGCGATCGCGTCACCGTGCCGGGCGAGCAGCTCGGGCAGGAGGTTCTCGCCCTCCGGGCCGCCCAGCCGCACGGCCGTCTCCCAGGTGAGGTGGTTGAGGCCGACGTGCGCGAGGTGGATGTCCGCGGGGGCCAGGCCCAGCAGGCCGGCGAACTTGCGCTGGAGGCCGATCGCCACGTTGCACAGACCCACCGCCCGGTGCCCGGCCTGGAGCAGGGCGCGGGTGACGATGCCGACCGGGTTGGTGAAGTCGATGATCCAGGCGCGCGGGTTGGCACGGCGGACGCGCTCGGCGATGTCCAGGACCACCGGGACCGTGCGCAACGCCTTGGCGAGGCCGCCGGCGCCGGTCGTCTCCTGGCCCACGCAGCCGCATTCCAGCGGCCAGGTCTCGTCCTGCTGACGGGCCGCCTGTCCGCCGACGCGCAGCTGGAGCAGCACGGCGTCGGCGCCCTCGACCGCCGCGTCCAGGTCCGGGGTCGTGACGATGCGGCCGTCGTGGCCCTGCCTGGCGAAGATACGGCGGGCCAGGCCGCCCACCAGTTCCAGGCGCTCGGCGGCCGGGTCCACCAGGACGAGTTCCTCGATGGGCAGGGAGTCCCTGAGGCGGGCGAAGCCGTCGATGAGTTCGGGGGTGTAGGTCGAGCCTCCGCCGACCACGGTGAGTTTCATGCTGGGTTCAACCCTTCACTCCAGTGAGCGTGACGCCCTCGACGAACGCCTTCTGGGCGAAGAAGAACACGAGGATCACGGGGGCCATGACCAGCACGGTGGCGGCCATGGTGAGGTTCCAGTCGGTGTGGTGGGCGCCCTTGAAGGACTCCAGGCCGTAACTGAGGGTCCAGGCGCCGGGGTTCTCGGACGCGTAGATCTGGGGACCGAAGTAGTCGTTCCAGGCGTAGAAGAACTGGAAGAGGGCCACCGCGGCGATGCCGGGCCTGGCCATCGGGAGGACGACCTTCAGGAGCGTGCGCAGGTCGCCGCAGCCGTCGACGCGCGCCGCGTCCAGGTACTCGTTCGGGATCGTCATCAGGAACTGGCGCAGCAGGAAGATCGAGAACGCGTCCCCGAACGCCATCGGGATGATCAGCGGCCACAGCGTGCCGGACAGGTCCAGCTGCTTCGCCCAGAACAGGTACATCGGGATGATGACCACCTGCGGGGGCAGCATCATCATCGAGATCACCAGCATGAGTGACAGATTGCGGCCTCGGAAGCGGAACTTGGCGAGCGCGTACGCCACCGGGATCGAGGACACCACCGTCAGGACGGTGCCGAGGCCGGCGTAGATCAGGGTGTTCTTCCACCAGGTCAGGAAGCCGGGCGTGGCGAAGACCTGCCGGTAGTTGCCCCACTCCCAGGTGTGCGGGATCAGGTCCCGGCTGAGCGCCTGGCTGTCGCTCATCAGCGAGGTCAGGAACACGAACACGAAGGGGAGCGTGAAGAACAGCGCGGCGGCGACGCCGAGGGAGTGGACCGCGACCCACTCCAGCAGGGCGCGGCGGCGGGCCGTGCGTTCGGCGCCGTACGACACCGGGGGCGCCGGCCGCACCGGCTTGTCCAGTACCTGGGTCATGGTCAGTCACCTGCCTGGATGAGTCCGCCGCGGCGCCGCATCAACAGCGCGGTGAACGCCATCGACAGGGCGAAGAGCACCAGGGCGACGACACACGCCGAGCCGTAGTCGAAGCGCTGGAAGCCGAGGTTGTAGACGAGCTGGGGGAGGGTGAGCGTGGACTTGTCCGGGTAGCCGGGCTCGAACTGGGTGCCGGCGCCCTGGATCACGCCCGAGGCGACCTTTCCCGCGATCAGTGGCTGTGTGTAGTACTGCATGGTCTGGATGACGCCGGTGACGACGGCGAACATCACGATCGGGGAGATGTTCGGGATCGTCACGTAGCGGAACCGCTGCCACGCCGAGGCGCCGTCCAGCTCGGCCGCCTCGTACTGCTCCGTGGGCACGTCCAGCAGCGCGGCCATGAAGATGACCATCAGGTCACCGATGCCCCACAGGGCCAGCAGGGTGAGGGCCGGCTTGGACCAGGCGGGGTCGTTGAACCAGCCCGGCGCCGGGACGCCCACCTTCTCCAGGAGCGAGTCGACCGGGCCGGTACCGGGGTTGAGCAGGAACGCGAAGGCCATCGTCGCCGCGACCGGCGGGGCCAGGTACGGCAGGTAGAACAGGGTGCGGAAGACGCCCGTACCCGTCTTGATCCTGGTGATGAGCAGCCCGATGCCGAGTCCGAAGACCACCCGGAGGGTCACCATGATCACGACCAGCCACAGGGTGTTGCGCAGGGCGGGCCAGAAGAGCGGGTAGTGCTCGAAGACGTAGGTCCAGTTCTGCGTGCCGCTCCATGTCGGCGGCCGGAAGCCGTCGTAGTGCATGAAGGAGAAATAGACGGTCGAGACCAGCGGGTACGCGAAGAAGACCGCGAAACCGATCAGCCAGGGCGACATGAAGGCGAGTGTCCGCAGTGCCGCCCGCCGGCGCTTCGATGTCAGAGTGACGGTACTCATGGGCTACTTCGCCTGCGCTATGTCCGTGTCGATCTGTGCGGCCGCCTTCTTCAGCCCGGCCTTCAGATCGGTGACCTTGCCGCTCTCGTAGTCGTAGCCGAACTGCTGGATCGTCACCAGGTAGACACCGCCGTTGATGGAGGCGGGCGTCGTGGTGGAGTGCGGGTCGGCGGCGATGTCCAGGAACGTCTTGAAACGCGGGTCGTACTTCAGCTTCGGGGATTTCAGCGCCGCCAGTGTGGAGGGCACGTTGTGGATGTCGTTGGCGAATGCGACCACCGCGTCCGTGTTCGTGGTCATGTACTTCACCAGTTCCCAGGCCGCGTTCTGCTTGTGGCTGCCGGCGGCGATGCCCGTGATGGTCCCGGTGATGTAGCCCTTGCCGTACTGGTCGGCCTCGTCGTCCGGTACGGGCAGCGGGGCGACGCCGATCTCGAACTCCGGCTTGGCCGCCACGGCCATGCCGAGCCGCCACTCCCCGTCGAGCTGCATGGCCACCTGACCGGTGTGGAAGGGGTGCTTGGGCCCCCACTCGTCGCCGAGGGTCGCCCGGAACCTCTCCAGCCTCCGGAATCCGCCGAGTTCGTCCACGAGCCTCTTCTGGAGGGTGAATCCCTTTTCGAAGGCCGGGTCCCCGGCGAGGTTCGACTTGCCGCCCTTGTCGAAGTAGGTCGGTGAGAACTGCGCGAAGTAGTGCTCGGTGGTGGACTCCCAGCCGTGGTAGTCCGGCATGAACCCGAGCTGCTTGTAGCTGTCGCCCTGGGCGATGGTCAGCTTCTTGGCGTCCGCCTCGAACGCGGACCAGGTCCTGGGCGGGTTCGCGATGCCCGCCTTCTTGAACGCCGTCTTGTTGTAGTAGAGCCCGTACGCGTCACCGAGCAGCGGGGCCGCGCAGCGGTTCCCGTCGAACCGGGTGTACTCGTTCATCGGTTTCGGGAACGTCGTCTCCGGGTCGATGCCCGACTTCTCGAAGAAGGGGTTGAGATCCACCAGCGCGCCCGAGGAGCAGAACCTGCCCACGTTGTTGGTGGTGAACGAGGAGATGACGTCCGGGGCCTTCCCGCCGCCGGCGCGCAGCGCCTGGTTGATCTTGTCATCGGTCATGTTGCCGACGATGTTCACGTGGATGTTGGGGTGCGCCTTCTCGAAGCCGGCGACCAGCGACTCGACCGCCTTCACCTCGTTGGGCGCGCTCCAGGCGTGCCAGAAGTTGATCGTCGTGTCCTTCGACGCGTCGTCCGTCGCGCCTGTACCGGCCTGGCCGGTACAGGCGGTGGCGAGCAGGGCCAGCGACGCGGTCAGGGCAAAAGCCGTCTTTCGGGCAAGGGAAGGTATGACTTCGGGCATGGCGAGGTCTCCCAGGGACGGGGTGGGTGAGAGGGGGAGGTGCTACCGGGGGTGCTGCCGAGGTGCTACCGGAGTGCTGCTGGGGTACGGCGGGGGTCAGCGCGAGGTGTCGAAGACCTCGTCGCGGGTGGTGGCGAGCGCGGACTCCAGCGCGCCGCGCAGTACGGGGTGTGGGCGGACGTCGCCGACGACCAGCCGGGGGCGGGCCGCCGCCAGCTCGGCCAGCTCGGCCTGGACGAGGGCGCGCAGCACCTCGCCGCCGGCCGTCAGTGCGGAGCCGCTGAGGACGACGAGTTCGGGGTCGAGGACGGAGACGAGTGAGGCGAGACCGGTGGCCAGCCGGGTCGCGTAGGTCTGGAGCAGCTCCCGGTAGGGGCCGCTCGCGTGATCGGCGGCCCGGGCCACCAGCTCCGCGGCGGCCTCGGCGTACGGCCCCGAGGGCACGTCCGCGATGCCGAGTTCGCGGGCCAGCCCGGGTACCGCCTGGGAGCCGGCCAGCTCCTGGTAGCCGCCGCTGTTGGCCTTGGTCACCTGGCGCACCAGGGGTGTGCCCGGTACCGGCAGGAAGCCGACCTCGCCGGCGCCGCCGGTCCAGCCGCGGTGCAGCCGGCCGCCGAGGACCAGGGCGGCGCCGAGGCCCTCCTGGTTCCACAGCAGCACGAAGTCCTCGTGGCCGCGGGCCGCGCCGAGCCGCTGTTCGGCGATGGCGACGAGGTTGACGTCGTTCTCGTACTCGACCGGCATCGGCAGTGCCGCCGCGAGTTCGTCGAGCAGCGCGGGAGAGTGCCAGCCGGGCAGATGGGAGGCGTAGCGCAGGCGCCCGGTGCCCGGGTCGAAGGCGCCCGGGGTGCCGATGACCAGCCGGTGCACATCGGGCCGGGCGAGCCCGGCGGCCTTCACGGCGCCGTCGAGCGCGTCGGTGACCTGCTGGACGACGGGCTGGGCCGGGCGCCGGCCGGGGGTGGGGAGTTCGAACTCGCCGACCGTGCGGCCGGTGACGTCGGCGACGGCGGCGCGGATGCGGTGCGGGGTGACATCGAGTCCGGCGGCGTACGCGGCACCGGGGTTGACCGCGTAGAGCTGGGCGTTGGGGCCCGGTCGGCCCTCGCTGGTGCCGGTGACGCGGACCAGCCCGGCCGCCTCCAGGCGGGCCAGCAGCTGGGAGGCGGTCGGCTTGGACAGGCCGGTGAGCTTGCCGATCCGGGTGCGCGACAGCGGCCCGTGCTCCAGCAGGAGGTCCAGCGCGGCACGGTCGTTCATGGCGCGCAGGACGCGCGGGGTGCCCGGCGTACCGGCGGTTCCTGCCATGGGGTCGACACCTGCCTTTCCAGCCGCCCAGCTTCTCAGTGACCTGCGCATGACGTCCAGCCTTGATCACCGGCCGCACGGAAGATCACTGTTAGGAAAGTTTCCTATTCGGGTGGGAGGAACGTAAGCCCAGGACGAAGGGGGCGTCAATAGACAACGCCCCCGAGGAACGGAGTCGTTATCCCGGGGGCGTGGCCGTGCGGGCGCGCGTGCGCCCGCGGTCACTACTTGACCGTCACGTGGTCACCGGCGGACGTCTTCGCGCCCGTGGTGGTCGTACCGGCGAAGACGAAGCGGTAGGTTCCGCTCTTGGTCGCCTTCACGGTGGTGGACAGGGCGCCCTGGGTGCCGGAGGTGATCGCCTTGACGTTCGCGTACGAGCCGCCGTCCGCCTTGAACTGCAGGACGACCTGCTGCCCCTGGTAGCCGAGGTACCTGCCGGTCGCCCAGTCGGCCCGGGTCAGCTTGCCCGTGACGGTGAGCGTCTTGCCCTTGACCGCGGGCTCGGGGGCGGCGTTCACGGTCAGCTGGGCGGCGCGCTGCACCTTGACGGAGGCGAGGTTGCCCCACGCGGTCACGTCGTTCTCGCTGTGCAGGTAGTCGTCCGAGACGGTCGTGTCGTTGTGCGCGTAGATGCCCGCCGCCTTCCACGTGGTGGCGTCGGCGGCCTCGAACAGCGACTCGTCCGGAGCGGCGACGATCTGCTCGGTGCAGCTCTCGGTGACCGTCGTGTCGGTCGTGGCGGTCGTCGTGCAGGTGGGCGGCGCGTCCGGGCCCAGGTCGTTGCCGGGCGACTTCAGCGTGCCGCGGTACAGGATCACCGCCTGGACGTTCTTCTCCTGGTCGATGACCAGGTCCTTGGGCCGGGTCAGGGTGTACGACACCGGCACGCTCACGGCCTTGGTGGTGCCGACCACGATCGCCTTGCCCTTGTTCACGGTCACGCCGGCGAACGTCAGGTCCGGGGCGCCGGCCGCCGAGGCGGCGGGCGCGGCCAGGCCGGCCAGGGCCAGGGCACCGGACAGGGCGGTGCCTGTGGCGAGCTTTCGCATGTTTCCCCACATTCGAAACGGGCCCCGGGGCGGCGTCGCGCTCCAGAACGAGGGCCCGATGTGGAGGTGACCCTAAAGGATCACCGAATGCGGAGGAGACGCGGGGTTCCTGTGGAGGTGATGCGCGTCGCCGTCTTGCCACGCGTGCGTCACGCGGAGGGTTCCGCTGGCCATGGGGCCCACATTGGGCGCCCCGGCGGAACGATGGGGCACCCGCGGCGCTTCCGGTGCCGGGATGCCCCACCTGTTCGCTCGAACGAGTGTGCTGAGCCGTTCCCCTACCTCGCCGGCGGAGCCGGGCGCTGGGTGGCGAGGGGGGTCGTCGCCGCGACCTGTGGGGAGTCCGAGTTGGCGTACGCCGAGGGCGCGGCGACCGCCGCCGTCGGGTCCGGACCGTCCTCCACGTCCTCCACCGCCGTGGCGCCGCCCACGATGCGGATGCTCGCCGCGTCGAACGCCCGCTTGACGCGCCAGCGCAACTCCCGCTCGACCGTCACCGACTTGCCCGGCATCGTCCTGGCCGAGATCCGGACCACCATGGAGTCGATCAGGACGGAGTCCAGGCCGAGCACCTCGATCGGGCTCCACAGCAGCTCGTTCCAGGGCTCTTCCTTGCTCATCTTCTCGGCGACCTCGTCCAGCGTGGCCTTGACCCGGTCCAGGTCCTCGCTCGCCTTCACGGTCACGTCGACCCCGGCGGTCGCCCAGCCCTGGGAGAGGTTGCCGATCCGCTTGACCTCGCCGTTGCGGACGTACCAGATCTCGCCGCTGTCGCCGCGCAGCTTGGTCACCCGCAGCCCGACCTCGATCACCTCGCCGGAGGCCACGCCCGCGTCGATCACGTCACCGACGCCGTACTGGTCCTCCAGGATCATGAACACGCCGGAGAGGAAGTCGGTGACCAGGTTCCGGGCGCCGAAACCGATCGCCACACCCGCAACACCGGCCGAGGCCAGCAGCGGCGCCAGGTTGATCTTGAAGGTGGACAGCACCATCAGCGCGGCCGTACCGAGGATCACGAAGCTGGCCACCGAGCGCAGCACCGAGCCGATCGCCGCCGCGCGCTGCCGACGCCGCTCGGCGTTGACCAGCAGGCCACCCAGCGCGGTGCCGTCCACGGCCTGCACGGTGCGGTTCATCCGGTCGATCAGCTTGGTGATCGCCCGCCGCACCGCCGCTCTGAGCGCGACCGCCACGACCACGACCAGCAGGATCTGCAGACCCATCGCGAGCCACGTCGACCAGTTCTGCTCGACCCAGCTCGCCGCGTTCGTCGCGCTCTCCTGTGCGTCCTGGAGCGTCGGCACGGCCGGAGCCGTCGAGCCCGAGGGGGACGGTGACGGGGACGGCGATGCACCGGCGGCCATGAGGGCGGCGGGCAAGGACGACACGGCAGGTACCTCCAAGGTGCTGCGCGGTCCGCACCGGCGGGCGGTCAAGGTCACGAAAAGGTCACCGGACGGACAGGACCACCACACTAACGGGGCATCGTGTGTGTCCCGCGCGGATCCGCCAAGGAGAGGCACAGGAGAGACAGGGCTCACCCTCGCTTGAACGGGCCATGATCCGGGGGAAGTATCGGGTGTGGTCGAAAACACTCCCAGCCCGTTACCGGGACATGGTGGCGCGTTCACCAGGCATGAGGGGAGACTGACTGCAGATCGTCCCGGCGCGAGCCACGCGCCGCCGACGCCCAAGGAGGCACCCGTGCCGCACGTCCTGGTCCTCAACGCGTCGTACGAGCCGCTCGGCGTCGTACCGCTTCGCCGCGCGCTCATCCTCGTCCTGGAGAACAAGGCCGTCTCGCTCGAGGAATCCGGCGCCTATATGCACAGCGCGACCGTCACAGTCCCCGCACCCAGCGTGGTCCGGCTCAAGCGATTCGTGCGGGTCCCCTATCGCGGGCCCGTTCCGCTCACCCGGCGGGCGCTCTTCGCGCGCGACGGGGGCCGGTGCATGTACTGCGGTGGCGTCGCAACCAGCGTCGACCACGTCATCCCGCGCAGCCGCGGGGGCAAACACGTCTGGGACAACGTGGTGGCTTCCTGCCGCCGCTGCAACCACGTGAAGGCCGACCGTCACCTGGTCGAGATCGGCTGGCGGCTGCGCCACAAACCCGCCCCACCCACCGGACTGGCCTGGCGCATCATCGGCACCGGCCACAGGGACCCGCGCTGGCTGCCCTACTTGCAGCCGTTCGGCGCGGACGACGCCCTGGCCCGAATCGACGGCATCTCCGCCTAGCCGATTCGGGCCGGTTGTGTGTCGGGGTGGCTGCGGTACGAAGCAGCCCCGTGCCGCTTCAGGTCGGCCGGCGCGCCCGGGAATCAGCCGCGAGGGCCTTCCGGGCGCGCGCCGGCACGGCGTACAGCGCGGCGCCCAGCGTGAACGCGGTCAGCGCAGCCGCCCAGGCGCCCGGTTGCGCACCCGGCTGCATCGGCCACGCCCAGACGCTGACCGCGCGGCCGCGCGCCCCCGACGAGGCCAGATACACCGCGGTGACATAGCCGAAGGCCGGCAGCCAGCTCAACCGCGCGCCGAGCAGCACGGCGGCCGCCGCCGTGACACCCGTGCATCCCAGCGTGTTGCGGATCACGGCCGGGGGCCCGAAGACCTCCGGATGCCCGAGCACCGCCGACGGCAGCAGCGCCGCAGCCGACGCGGTCAGCGTCCCCAGCCGCCGGCGCCCGCCCGGCGGTGCCCGGCCGCCGACCGCCACACCGCGACGAACGTGTCCTGCACCACCTCGCGCACGACCTCGGGGTCGGCACAGCGCCGCGTCAGCCGCGCGTGCAGCCATCCCGCGTGCCGGTCGCACAGGGCGGCCATCGCGGCCCCGTCCCCCGCGGCGACGGCCCGCAACAGCGCCGCGTCCCCGCCGGCACCGTCGTCCTTCTCCCGCTGGCCCCCCATGGGGCGGAACAGTCTCACAACCCCTCTATCGATCACCGGCGCGGTAGCGGATCACGGCCACTCCATCAGGTGCTCCGGCAGCGGTCGTGAGTGCCGACGCCATCACTGGGTAGGCCTGCCGTAACCCGTCACAGACCGCAGCACCCGATCCGCCGACGACCGCACCGATGATCCAGCGCGATCCACCACGATCGTCCGTGACACATCGATCACCCCACCGACAAGGAGTCCCCCGTGGCCGCACCGGCTCACCTTCCTCTCCCCGCCCAGTGGAAACCCGTGGCGGAGCAGTCCGCCGTGACCGACGCGGCGCTGCTGTACGTCTTCAGCGCCGAGAGCGCCTGCGCACAGGCGCCGCTGACCAGCGAGCCGCCGCTGCCCGATGCCGAGCCGCTGACCAGCGAGCCCCCGCTCGCCGAGACCGCCCCGCTGACCAGCGAGTCCGACCCCATCCCGGACTCCCTCGCGCTGGGGCTGTAGATGGCCGCGGCGCACGACGACGCGGAACCGCCCCGGACGTCCGGCCACGAGTTGTCGCGGCTCGCCGAGCTGCACGGGGTCGCCACCTCCTACAGCCCCGCGCCGGACCGTACCGTCGCGGTCCCCGCCTCCGCCGTGGTCGCCGCCCTGGCCGCCCTCGGCGTCGACGCGGGCACCCCGGACGCCGTACGCACCGCGCTCACCGAGCGGGAACGCGAACTGCGCGAGCGCCTGCTGCCGCCGACGGTGGTCCAGTGGACCGGCGCCGAGCCCCCGGCCGCCCTCGCCGCCCTGCCCGCCGGCACCCGGCTGTGTGTCGAGACCGAGGAGGGCGAAGAAAGGGACGGGACCACGGATCTCCCGCTCGGCGTCCACCGGCTGACCGCGCTCGCGCCCGACGGGCGGACCGGCCACGCCCACCTCGTCGTCGCCCCCGACCGGCTGCCCGCCCCGCCCGGACGCTCCTACGGCCTCCTCGTCCAGCTGTACTCCCTGCTCTCCCACCGCTCCTGGGGCATGGGCGACCTCGGCGACCTCGGCGAGCTGGCAGGCTGGGCCGGACGCACCGCCGGCGCCGGATTCGTCCAGGTCAACCCGTTGCACGCGGCCGTACCCGGCGCCCCCACCGACCCGTCCCCGTACCGGCCCTCCTCCCGCCGCTTCCCCGACCCCGTGCACCTGCGGATCGAGGAGATCCCCGAGTTCGCCCACGTCGAGGACCGCGAGCGTCTGGGCACCGTGCTGGAGCGGGCCGAGCGGCTGCGGTCCGCCGTCCTGGACAAGGGCGCCCTCATCGACCGGGACGCGGTGTGGGAACTGAAGCGCGAGGCGCTGGAGCTGGTCCTGGCCGTCCCCCTGGGCCCCGGCCGACAGGCCGCCTACGACGACTTCCGCGCCGCCCACGGCCAGGCCCTCGACGACCACGCCACCTGGTACGCCCTCGCCGAGATCCACGGCTCCGACTGGCACCGCTGGCCGGACGGGCTGCGCGACCCCCGCTCGGCCGCCACCGCGCGCGCCCGCACCGAACTCGCCGACCGCGTCGCCTTCCACACCCGCCTCGCCTGGCTCACCGACGGCCAGCTGCGCGCCGCCCAGCGCGCCGCCCGCGAGGCCGGCATGCCCGTCGGGATCGTGCACGACCTCGCCGTCGGCGTGCACCCCGTGGGCGCCGACGCCTGGGCGCAGCAGGACGTGTTCGCCGCCGGCACATCGGTCGGCGCCCCACCGGACGCCTTCAACGCCCGCGGCCAGGACTGGGGCCTGCCGCCCTGGCGCCCCGACCGGCTCGCCGCCTGCGGCCACGCCCCCTACCGCGACCTCCTGCGCGCCCTCTTCCGCTACGCCGGCGCGCTGCGCATCGACCACGTCATGGGCCTGTTCCGGCTGTGGTGGGTGCCCCAGGGCAGCCCGCCCACCGAGGGCACCTACGTCCGCTACGACGCCGACGCCATGCTCGCCCTCCTCGCCCTGGAGGCCACCCGCGCGGGAGCGGTCGTCATCGGCGAGGACCTGGGCACCGTCGAGCCCGGCGTGCGCGAGACGCTCCAGCGGCGCGGTGTGCTCGGTACCTCCGTGCTGTGGTTCGAACGGGACTGGGAGGGCGACGGGCACCCGCTGCCGCCCGAGCGCTGGCGCGCCGACTGCCTGGCCACCGCCACCACCCACGACCTGCCGCCCACCGCCGCCCGGCTCACCGGCGACCACGTCGACCTGCGCGACCGCCTCGGCCTGCTCACCCGTTCGGCGGCCGAGGAACGCGCCGAGGCCACCGCCGACGCCGCGGAGTGGCTCGCCCTGCTGGGCAGCCTCGGCCTGCTCGACAGCCCGGCGGCCGGACCGCCCGGCTCCGACGAGGAGGAGGAGATCCGCGCCGTCCACCGCTTCCTGCTGCGCACCCCGGCCCGGCTGATCGGCGTCTGGCTGCCGGACGGTGTGGGCGATCGCCGCCCGCAGAACCTGCCGGGCACATGGGACCAATATCCCAACTGGCGACTGCCGATCGCGGACCGGGAGGGCCGCCCGGTGCCGCTGGAGGAGCTGACGGCTTCACCTCGGCTGAGAGCACTGCTGGAGGTGCTGCGCGGATGACGGCCGGCCGGGCGCGGGCAGCTCATACGGCACCCCGGGCGCGCACCCGGCGGGGCGGTTCGCTAACTTGATTTCCGTGGACAAGAAGAACGCCCTGCGCGCCGGCGCCCTGGCCGCCGGTACGACGCTGATGATGCTGCTCATGTCGTCCCCCGCGCTCGCGCTGACCCGCGACGACGGCGACGACCCCGGCCCGGGCCTGAGCGTCATCCAGACGCTGGGTCTCTACGTGTTCCTCCCGGTGGCGCTGTTCGTGGTCATCGCCGGCCTGGTCATGGTGCTGGACAGGTCCCAGTCCAAGAAGGACGACACCTCGTCCAACATCAACGTCAGGTCCGAGGCCAAGGCCTGACCGGACCACGGTTCCTGTCGCCGGGGCGCCTGTCCTCCCGCCGGTACGCGCACACGCCGTACCGGGGTGAGGCCGGCGCCCTCGGTGTTTTCCGGGGGTGCGCCGATCAGGGGTGCGACGCGGTCGGTTGGCACTGCACGATCGGCCCCGGCCGCGCCACCAGTTCCGGTCGGCGGCGGCCGGTTCCTGCTGATCATGCCGCTCTGCGTGCTGATCACGCCGCTCTGCGCGGCGGGGCCCGGCCGGCCGTGACGCGCGGCCTCGGCCCCGCGAAGTGACGTCGGCCGGCTGACGTCCGGAGCGGCTAGCTCACGGTCGCGTCCAGCAGCTCCCGCAACACGTCGGCCAACTGGCCGGCCTGTTCGGCGGTCAGGGCGTTCATGGCGTCGCGCTGTTCGGCCAGGCCGGCGCCGACGGCCTCGTCGATCACCCGCAGGCCCTCCTCGGTGAGCGTCACCTGCAGGCCGCGCCGGTCGTGCGGGTCGGGGGAGCGGCGCAACAGCCCGGCCCGCTCCAGCTTGTCCAGACGGCCGGTCATGCCGCCGGTGGTGAGCATGAGGGTGGCCGACAGCTGGCGGGGGGAGAGGGTGTGCGGCTCGCCGGCCCGGCGCAGGGTGGCCAGCACGTCGAACTCGCCACGGGAGATGCCGTAGGGCTCGTACGCCTTCTCCATCCGGTCGCCCATGGCGCGCGCGAGCCGGAAGACGCGGCCGAAGACCTCCATCGCCCTGGTGTCGAGGTCGGGCCGCACCTGCGCCCACTGGTCGATGATCGCGTCCACGGGGTCCTTGCGCTGCTGCATGCGGTGAGTATCCGTCCGTCTCCGGTCGACCGCAAGACAGTTACTTGACCCTAAGTTGCTTAGTGCTAAGCTAATCAGCAGTGACCTAAGCTTGCCGCGAACCCCGAAGGGTGCTTCCCATGGCCGCCAGCCGCGCCACCCGCCCCGCCGTCCTGATCGCCGTCACCGCCCTCGCCCCCGTCTCCTGGGGCACCACCTACGCCGTCACCACCGAGTTCCTGCCGCCGGACCGCCCCCTGTTCACGGCCCTGATGCGAGCCCTGCCTGCCGGCCTGCTGCTGCTCGCCGTCACGCGGGTGCTGCCGCGCGGTGTCTGGTGGGCCAAGGCGGCCGTGCTGGGCGCGCTGAACATCGGCGCCTTCTTCCCGCTGCTGTTCGTGTCGGCGTACCGGCTGCCCGGCGGGATGGCCGCGGTCGTCGGCTCGGTCCAGCCGCTGTTCGTCGTCGGCCTGTCCGCGCTGCTGCTCGGACAGCGGCCGGCCACGCGCACGCTCGCCACCGGGATCACCGCCGCGTTCGGCGTCAGTCTCGTCGTACTCAAGGGGGCCGGCGCCCTGGACGCGGTCGGGGTGCTCGCGGCCGTCGCCTCCACCGCCTCCATGGCCACCGGGACGGTGCTGACCAAGCGGTGGGGGCGCCCCGACGGGGTCGGCCCGCTGGCCCTCACCGGCTGGCAGCTCACCGCGGGCGGCCTGCTCATCGCCCCGCTCGCCCTCCTGGTCGAAGGCGCCCCGCCCGCCCTCGACGGCCGGGCCGTCGGCGGCTACCTCTACCTCGCCCTGGCCAACACGGCCGTCGGCTACTGGCTCTGGTTCCGCGGCATCGGCCGGCTCACCGCCGTCCAGGTCGGCTTCCTCGGCCCGCTCTCCCCGCTGACCGCGGCCGTCGTCGGCTGGGCGGCCCTCGGTCAGGCGCTCACCCCCATGCAGGTGGCGGGCATGACGCTGGCGTTCGGGGCGATGCTGGCCGGACAGCTCGGAGGTGCCGGACGGCGATCGTTCAGCTCCTCTGAAAGGAACGGTCGAAAAGATTCGATGGACCTGACAGTTCCGGCGCTGCGACGGTAGGGACAGAACCCGCCCACCACCCAGCGAAAGGACCCCTGTGGCCGCCGTCCTGCACCGGACCACCGCCTCGACCCGCTCCGCCGCCCCGTCCCGCACGGCCGCCGGCCCCCTGCTCGGCCTCGCCTGCGCCGCCCTCGCCACGGTCGTCTGGTCCGGCAGCCTCGTCACCGCCCGAGGCCTGCACGACAGCGTCCCGCCCGTCCAGCAGGCCTTCTGGCGCTGGGTGATCGCGCTGATCGCCGTCGCCCCGTTCGGCGCGCGGCAGGCCTGGCGGCAGCGGGCGCTGCTCCGGCGGTACCTCGGGTTCGCCCTCCTGGCCTCGCTGCTCGGCGTCGCGCTCTACAACACGCTCGTCAACCAGGCCGGGGTGACCACCCAGGCCGCCACAATAGGCATGATCATGGCCGCCTCCCCGGTGCTGATGGCGGTCTTCGAGCGGCTGGGCGGCGTACGGCTCGGCACACGGCGCACCACCGGGCTGCTCGTCGCCTGGGCGGGCGTGGCGCTGCTCGTGGGAGGCGGCGGCGCGGCCTTCTCAGCCGGTGACCTGTGGATGCTCGCCGCCGCCTGCTGCTTCGCCGGCTACAGCGCGCTGCTGCGCCGCCGGCCCGCCGAACTCGGCGGCACCGGTTTCCTGTTCACCACCTTCCTGGTGGGCACCGTCATGCTGCGCGGCTCCCGCCGCTTGCGGGAAAGCCGACCACGCGCGAGCGTGTGACGGACGCGCCCTACTGGTCCCGCCGCACCTCGTACAGAAAGCACCCGTACTCCACCGCCCGCACGTGCAGCAGCGCCACCTCCGGGTCGGCGAAGGCCTCCGTGAAGGCCGGCTGGAAGCCGGACGGGTCCTCGACCAGGCGGCCGCCGAGAATGCGGCCGTCGGCCGAGTAGCGGCGGACCGTGCGGTGGGCGCCGGTGCCGCGGAAGGGCAGGGCGTCGCCGTCCGGGCCGGGGCAGGCCTCGGCGTGGACGAAGACCGGGCCCTGCTCGTCGTAGGCACCGGGATCGACACCCGCCTCGGCCGCCCAGCGGCGCAGCGGCGCGTACGCGACCAGGGCGATCCGCTCGCCCGGCGCGCTGCGGCGCAGACAGCAGCGCAGCGGTGCCCCGCCGTCGTCATCGGTGAACGGCCGCAGCGGGCGGCCGGCGTCGTCGGCGGTGCGCAGCTCCTCCAGGGCCCCGGCCGTGACGGGGCGTGCGGTGTAGGTCGTCATGCCCCCAGCGTCCCGCCGCGCCGCCACGCTCACCGGCGGGAACCGGACATCGCGTTCCCCGTAGGTGCCATGGAAGGATGGCGCGACCCACACATAACGAGGAGATGACCGCGTGCCTGGCACAAACCTGACTCGCGAAGAGGCACAGCAGCGGGCGGAGCTGCTCACCGTTGACTCGTACGAGATCGATCTCGACCTCTCCGGCGCGCAGGAGGGCGGTACCTACCGGTCCGTGACCACGGTGCGCTTCGACGTCGCGCGTGACGGCGCGGCGTCGTTCATCGACCTGGTGGCGCCGGCCGTCCACGAGGTGGTCCTCAACGGCGACCACCTGGACCCGGCCGAGCTCTTCGAGGACTCCCGGATCGCCCTGCCGGGGCTGCTGGAGGGGCGCAACGTCCTGCGGGTCGTCGCCGACTGCGCCTACACCAACACCGGCGAGGGCCTGCACCGCTTCGTCGACCCGGTCGACGAGCAGGCCTACCTCTACACCCAGTTCGAGGTCCCCGACGCCCGCCGCGTCTTCGCCTCCTTCGAGCAGCCGGACCTGAAGGCCACCTTCCGGTTCACCGTGAAGGCGCCCGAGGGCTGGACCGTCGTATCCAACTCGCCGACGCCGGAGCCGAAGGGCAACGTCTGGAGCTTCGAGCCGACGCCGCGCATCTCGACGTACATCACGGCGCTCATCGTCGGCCCGTACCACTCGGTGCACAGCGTGTACGAGAAGGACGGGCAGTCCGTGCCGCTCGGCATCTACTGCCGGCCCTCGCTCGCCGAGTTCCTGGACTCGGACGCGATCTTCGAGGTGACCCGGCAGGGCTTCGACTGGTTCCAGGAGAAGTTCGACCACCCGTACCCGTTCGGGAAGTACGACCAGCTCTTCGTGCCCGAGTTCAACGCGGGCGCGATGGAGAACGCGGGCGCGGTCACCATCCGTGACCAGTACGTCTTCCGGTCCAAGGTGACCGACGCGGCGTACGAGGTGCGCGCGGAGACGATCCTGCACGAGCTTGCCCACATGTGGTTCGGCGACCTGGTCACCATGGAGTGGTGGAACGACCTGTGGCTGAACGAGTCGTTCGCCACCTACACCTCCATCGCCTGCCAGGCCGCCGCGCCCGGCTCGAGGTGGCCGCACTCGTGGACCACGTTCGCCAACTCGATGAAGACCTGGGCGTACCGGCAGGACCAGCTGCCGTCCACGCACCCGATCATGGCCGACATCCGCGACCTGGACGACGTGCTCGTCAACTTCGACGGCATCACCTACGCCAAGGGCGCGAGCGTGCTCAAGCAGCTCGTGGCGTACGTCGGCGAGGACGAGTTCTTCAAGGGCGTGCAGGCCTACTTCAAGCGGCACGCCTTCGGCAACACGCGCCTGTCGGACCTGCTGGGTGCCCTGGAGGAGACCTCCGGCCGCGACCTGAAGACCTGGTCGAAGAAGTGGCTCGAGACCGCCGGCATCAACATCCTGCGGCCCGAGATCGCCACCGGCGCCGACGGGGCCATCACGTCCTTCGCCGTCCGCCAGGAGGCCCCCGCCCTGCCCACCGGCGCCAAGGGTGCGCCGACCCTGCGCCCGCACCGCATCGCGATCGGCCTGTACGACCTCGACGCCGGCTCCGGCAAGCTGGTGCGCACCGACCGGATCGAGCTGGACGTCGACGGCGAGCTGACCGCCGTACCGCAGCTGACCGGCAAGCGCCGCCCCGCGGTCGTCCTGCTCAACGACGACGACCTCTCCTACGCCAAGGTCCGCCTGGACGAGGAGTCGCTGAGGACCGTCACCGAGCACCTCGGCGACTTCGAGGCGTCCCTGCCCCGCGCCCTGTGCTGGGCGTCGGCGTGGGACATGACGCGGGACGCCGAGCTGGCCACCCGCGACTACCTCTCCCTCGTCCTGTCCGGCATCGGCAAGGAGTCGGACATCGGCGTCGTGCAGTCCCTGCACCGCCAGGTCAAGCTGGCGATCGACCTGTACGCCGACCCGGCCGCCCGCGAGTCCCTGCTGACCCGGTGGACCGATGCCACGCTCGCCCACCTGCGCGCGGCCGAGCCGGGCGGCGACCACCAGCTGGCCTGGGCGCGGGCGTTCGCGGCGACCGCGCGCACCCCCGAGCAGCTGGACCTGCTGGAGGGCCTGCTGGACGGCACGCAGACCGTCGAGGGCCTGGCCGTGGACACGGAACTGCGCTGGGCGTTCGTGCAGCGGCTCGCGGCGGTCGGCCGGTTCGACGAGGCGGAGATCGCGGGCGAGTACGAGCGGGACAGGACGGCGGCCGGTGAGCGGCACGCGGCCACCGCCCGCGCGGCCCGTCCCACGGCGGAGGCCAAGGCGGAGGCGTGGGCGTCGGTCGTCGAGTCCGACAAGCTCCCCAACGCCGTCCAGGAGGCCGTGATCGGCGGCTTCGTGCAGACCGACCAGCGCGAGCTGCTGGAGCCCTACGGGGACCGGTACTTCGAGGTCCTCAAGGGTGTCTGGGACTCCCGTTCGCACGAGATCGCCCAGCAGATCGCCATCGGCCTGTACCCGTCGGTCCAGGTCTCCGAGGAGACCCTGGCCAAGACGGACGCCTGGCTGTCCTCCGCCGAGCCGAACGCGGCCCTGCGCCGCCTCGTCTCGGAGTCCCGCTCGGGCGTCGAGCGCGCCCTGAAGGCCCAGGCGGCGGACGCGGCGGCCCAGTAGTTCGTACGAGGACGAGGGCGCCCCGCGATGTGCCGGGCGCCCTCTCTTCACGCACTCAGCGCGGGACCATCCCGCCGGTCACGTTGACGAAGGTGCCGGTGATGCCGGCCGCGTGGTCGGAGGCCAGGAAGACCGCGGTGGCCGCGACCTCGGCGAGGGTGGGGTTGCGGCGGGTCATGCGCATCCCGGCGAGGCCGGCGATGATGCCCCGGACGGCGGCGGCGTCGATGGCCGGGTTGACCGCGGCGAGCTTCTCGTGGGTGAGCGTCTCCGGTACCCCGGCCGCCCACAGGCCCACCGCCCGCACCCCGCGCGGCCCCAGCTCGACGGCGAGGTTCCGCACGAGCGTGTCGGTGGCCGCGTCGGCCGGGCCGGTGCCGCCCATCATCGGACTGCCGTGCGCGGAGCCGCTGTTGAGGGTGAGGATCACGCCGGAGCCCCGTTCGGCCATGCGGCGGGCGGCGGCGCGGGCGGTGAGGAAGTTGGCGCGGACGCCGTTGATCACCGGCCGCAGGAAGTCGTCGACGGCCGAAGGGGCGGCCACGCGAACGTGACCGCCCCTCGCGTACCGGCGGGTTACTTGGCGGACAGCTCCGCCGCCACCAGCTCCGCGATCTGCACCGCGTTCAGCGCGGCGCCCTTGCGGAGGTTGTCGTTGGAGATGAACAGGGCCAGGCCGTTGTCCACCGTCTCGTCGCGGCGGATACGGCCGACGTACGACGGGTCCTGGCCGGCCGCCTGCAGCGGGGTCGGGATCTCGGAGAGGGCGACGCCCGGGGCCTTCGCGAGCAGCTCGGTGGCACGCTCGGGAGAGATCGGGCGGGCGAAACGGGCGTTGACCTGGAGGGAGTGGCCCGAGAAAACGGGGACGCGCACGCAGGTGCCGGAGACCTTCAGCCCCGGGATCTCCAGGATCTTGCGGGACTCGTTGCGCAGCTTCTGCTCCTCGTCGGTCTCGTTCAGACCGTCGTCGACGATGCTGCCCGCGAGGGGGAGCACGTTGAAGGCGATGGGGCGCTTGTACACCTGCGGCTCGGGGAAGTCGACCGCCGCGCCGTCGTGGGTGAGCTTGTCGGCCTCGGCGGCCACCTTCTGCACCTGGCCGTGCAGCTCTGCCACGCCCGCCAGACCGGAACCGGACACCGCCTGGTAGGTGGCGACGATCAGCGCCTCCAGACCGGCCTCCTCGTGCAGCGCCTTCAGCACCGGCATGGCGGCCATGGTGGTGCAGTTCGGGTTGGCGATGATGCCCTTGGGGCGGTCGGCGATCGCGTGCGGGTTCACCTCGGAGACGACCAGCGGGACCTCGGGGTCCTTGCGCCAGGCGGAGGAGTTGTCGATCACGACGGCACCCTGGGAGGCGACCTTCTCGGCCAGCGCCTTGGAGGTGGCGCCGCCCGCGGAGAAGAGCACGATGTCGAGGCCGGTGTAGTCGGCGGTCGCCGCGTCCTCCACCGTCACGCCGTCCAGCACCGACCCGGCCGAGCGGGCCGAGGCGAACAGGCGCAGCTGGGTGACCGGGAAGTTCCGCTCCACGAGGATCCCGCGCATGACCGTGCCGACCTGACCGGTGGCTCCGACGATTCCTACCTTCACCGCGACTCCTCTGCGTGACGTGCGTGTGCGTGCCCGGGCGGCCGGGACCCTTCCATCATGCGGGGGACCCCGGCCGGTGTGTCCAATCGTTTGCCCAGGGTATGGACGGGAACTCTGGTCAGCCGGGCATCTCGATCACCCACTCGCCGATCGCCCGGACGTGGAGGATTCCCTCCGAGACGCGGTACGGGCCGGAAGTTGCGGTCACTTCGTGCCGGGGGAACAGGTTTTCGTCCAGCTGGAAGAGGTGCTGGATGCCGCCCGTGGAGACGAACGACACCTCGGTCTCCGGACCGGTGTGACGTACGACTCCGTATCCGGTGCCCTGGGTCCGCCTGCCGAGCACGGGCGCGTCACCGACCGGTACCGGTTCGAGCCGCCGGCTCGTGTTCTCCGGGGCGCTGACGATCACGAAGCAGGAGCCGCCCTGATCGCCCCGGACGGGAAGCCCTCGACCGGGCCGGTGATCCGCGGCGCCTCCTCTTCGGGCAGCAGCCGCAGACTCCACTCGCCCGAGTGCTTGACCCGCACGGACCGCTCAGCGGCGCCCGAGCCGAACGTCAGGCCCACGCCGCGGGTCCCGTTGGTGTAGCGGCGGCGGGACGTTCGGGCAGATACCGGGGTTGTACGTCCAGGCGGTGGCGGACGACGGCACCACTCGGCGAACTGCCCGCCGCCCTGTGCGACACCCGCGTGCCGGACGGTGCCGGACGGGTGCACGGGCTGGTTGTGGAAGACGAGGTCCGCGTCTCCCCGTACCCGGCCCGACGCGTCCAGGAGCAGCGCGGACGCGTCCACGGCCGGCGTGCCGGGGACGGTGCTGCGGCCGACCGTGACCCGCAAGGGTGCCTGTCGGAACAGGGGTGTTGGCGCCTTTGGTGATGTGCGTCCTGGGGGTCATTGGGGTCATGGGGTCATGGGGTCAGTGGAGACAATGTGAAGAAAAGATCGACGAGGAGATTCCGGAAACCGGTTCGAACGTTTCCGCCCCCACTCGCGTCATAGGGGAAACGCGGCGAGGAGAGGGGTGGCTGTGCTGCGCGGAAGGACCCGCCGCGGCCAGGGGGGAGACCACGGGGTCGACGATCCGCTGGACGCGGCCCAGGAACGCCGGGTGCGCGCGGTGCTCGCGCTCGGCGGGGTGCCGCAGTCGGACCTGCCGGACGGGGTGCAGCAGGTCCGGCTGCGGCTGTTGGAGCGGACCGCGAGCGGCCGCCAGGCACCGCGGGACGTGTCGGCGTGGGCGGCGGTGGTCGCATCGAACCTCGCCATGGACTGGCACCGGGCCAAGCGGCGCCAGGAACGGCTGGGGGAGCGGCTGGCGGCGCTGCGCGAGCCCGTGCACCCCTCCGGCGAGGAGACCAGCCTGCTCTCCCTCGCCGTCGCCCGGGGCCTGGACGAACTGCCCGCCGCCCAGCGGCAGGTGCTCGTCCTGCGTTTCTTCGCCGACCTGCCGGTGCGGGGCATCGCCACGGAGCTGGGCATTCCCGAGGGCACGGTCAAGAGCAGGCTGCACACGGCGGTCCGCGCCCTGCGCGAGCGGCTGCACGAGGACGAGGTGGTGTGACGTGACCGCCGAACACGAGGGCCCGGACGGCGTGGCCCGCGACGGCATGGACGCCCTGATGGCGGCGATCACCGGGGACCCCCTCCCCGAGGACGCCCGCCGGGACCCGGCCTTCCGCACCGCGCACCGGGCGGCCGAGGCCGACATGGCGGTGCTGAGGGAGCAGCTGACCTGGCTGGCGGAGGCGCTGACCGGGGAGCCGCAGAGCACGGCCGAGGAGCCCGCGCCCCCGGCGGGAGCAGACCTGCGGCGTCCTGCTGCGCAGGCACCGGCGCCCGGGGAGGGACCCGCGGCCCCGTCGGCGCCTGATGAGGAAGCCGCGCCCCCGGCCGGGACAAGTCGGCGGCGCCCCGCTGCGCAGGCACCGGCGCCCGGGGAGGAGGCCGCGCCCGGGGAGCCCGCGTCCCCGGCGGGAGCAGATCTGCGGTGTCCTGCTTCGGAGTCATCGGCGCCCGGGCAGGGGCCCGCGCCCGGGGAGCCCACGCCCCCGGCGGGAGCAGATCTGCGGCGTGCTTCGGAGGCACCGGCGCCCGGTGAGGAAGCGTCGCCCCCGGCCGGGACAAGTCGGCGGCGCCCCGCTGCGCAGGCACCGGCGCCCGGGGAGGAGGCCGCGCCCGGGGAGCCCACGCCCCCGGCGGGAGCAGATCTGCGGCGTGCTTCGGAGGCACCGGCGCCCGGTGAGGAAGCGTCGCCCCCGGCCGGGC
>NZ_JBWKIR010000009.1:0-66860 GCF_056432605.1 Streptomyces sp. NPDC045022 | reverse complement strand
GACAAGTCGGCGGCGCCCCGCTGCGCAGGCACCGGCGCCCGGGGAGGAGGCCGCGCCCGGGGACGGGCCCGCGGGTCCCTCGTCCCCCGCGCAGCGCCCGGTGGCCGGCCGTTCCCGGAGCGTCACGCGTCCCGTTGGTCCGTCCCGGCCCCGGCGCCCGGGCCGGCCGTCGGGACGCCGCCGGGCGGTGCGCATCGCACTCGGCTCGCTCGCCGGTGCCGCGGCCTTCTCCCTGGCCGCCGGGTTCGGCTGGTTGGTGACGCACACCGGCGGCGGGGCGGACGACAACGGCGGGGCGCCGAAGAGGGCTGCCGATGCCAAGAGCGGGGCGACCCAGGAGAGCGGGCGCCCGGCGGACCCGGAACGCGAACTGGCCTGCTCCCGGCTGGTCGTGGAGGGCACCGTGGCGAAGGTGGCACGGCAGCAGGGCTCCCCCGGGAGCCGGGTCACGCTGACGGTGATCCGCTCCTACAAGCCTGCGCACGGACCGGCCGAGGTCAGCTTTCTGCTGGACGACGGCGCGAAGCCGGCCCCGCGTCCGGGACAGCACGTGCTCGTCCAGGTCGGCCGGGGCCGGCAGAAGGCGAGCCTGTGGGCCGTCGGCGACCGCGTGGCCGCCGACCGCGCCTGGATCACCGAGTCACTGCCCGGCTCGCTGCACACCACGTGCCCGCCCGGCCGGACGCCCTGAGCGGAGAAGAAGAAGGAGGGGCGGGTGTCCGTCCGGACACCCGCCCCTCCCGATCGCGTCACCCCGTTACGGCGTGACCTTCTCGATCTTCACGCTGCCGGTGCCCGCGACCGTGCCGCGTGCGTTCACCAGCTGGACCTGCCCGAAGAACTCGCGGCCGGCCGGGGCCTCGGCGGCGGCCGTGACCTGGCCGGTCACCGTGGCCGAGTCGCCCGTGCCGAGCTTGACCGGGGCGGAGCCGTCGACCGAGACGGTGCCGAGCGTGGAGGAGAAGAACACGTCCCGGTAGTCGTAGTCGGTCGAGCCGGACGGGACCGAGTAGCCCACGACCTTGATGGTGTACGTACCGGCGGCCGGGGACGGGACGGAGACCGCCTCCTCCGAGTCACCGTCGGCGGACTGCGCGACCTGCTTGCCGCTCGCGTCGTACACGGTCAGGTCGAGGTCGGCCGCCGTGTCGGAGACGCCGCCGATCGCCACGTCCAGGGACTTGGCGCCGGCCGGGACGTCCACCGTGGTGGTCTGCGTCTCGCCCTCCTTGACCGCCGGGCGGGCCGTCTTGGAGGAGCCGAGCGGGCCGCCGACCAGCTTGCCGTCCAGGGCCGCGTACGTGTTGGTCACCTTCCAGGAGGCGGTGGCCGGGGTGCCGACCTTCGCCTCGGGGACGGTGACGGTCTCCGGGTCGAAGGCCACGCCGAGGACGGAGACGTCGAGCTGGTACGGGTTGTCCAGCAGCGGCGAGGTGCGCCGGGCCTCGACCTCGACCTCCCAGACGCCGGGCTGCGGGTCGGCGTACGAGCGCACGTCGGGCTTGCAGCCGTTGCCGTCGAGGTAGTTGTTGTAGCAGTACGGGGTCGAGGTGTTGTCGACCGGAGTGCCGTACGGGTGGATGGCGATGAACCGGGTCTGGCTCTTGTCCCGCAGCCCGCCGATCGCGACCTCCAGCGCCTTGGCGCCCTCGGGCACGGTCAGGAAGTACGACCGCGTGCTGTTGCGCTGCACCGAACCCGACGCCGTGTAGGTGTGGTTCACCGGGGAGGAGACCACGACGGTGGAGAGGACCTGCTTGTCGATGCCCTCGGTCTTCGGGTCGTCGACCTCGAGGATCGCGCTCTTGATGCCCGCGGACCCCGGAGCGGCCTGCACCTTGACGGTCACCGGCTGGTTCAGCGGCAGCCGCACCACGTCGTCGCCGACGATCCGGAAGGTGTGACCGGCGTTGTTCTCGAAGTGCAGCTCGTGCCGGACGGCCTTGTCCGGGCCGGAGGTGCGGGTGAGGGTGATGTCGTACGTCTTCTTCTGGCCGGCCTGCAGACCGCCCTCGCGGTCGTAGAGGCCGGTGCCGAAGCCCGGGGTCTTCAGGGCGTGGTCGAGCGCGGTGTCGACCGGGGCCTTGACCGTGTACTCGTGGGCGGAGGCGTCGTCCCGGATGGCGTCCCACGCGTCCACGATGTTGATCAGACCCGCACCCTCCTCGTACGCCTGCACACCCTTGATGTGGTCGGCGGTCGAGGTCAGCGCGGTGCGCAGCGCGGCGGGCGTGAGGTCGATGCCCTTCTGCCCGGCGGCCGACAGCAGCAGCGCGGAGGCGCCGGCGGCCTGCGGGGAGGCCATCGAGGTGCCCTGCAGCATCGAGTAGCCGGCCGGCAGCGAGTAGCCCGCCTCGGTGACCGGGGAGCCGGGCAGCCAGGTCTGGGTGGTGTTGATCGCGGCGCCGGGCGCGGTCAGGGTCGGGGTGAAGCCGCCGTCCTCACGCGGGCCGCGCGAGGAGAAGGGCATCATCGCGTACTTCGTCTCCACGGCCGAGCCGTAGTTGGCGGCCCAGGTCTGCCTGGAGATGGCCGCGCCGACCGAGATCACCTTGTCCGCGAGGCCGGGGTCGCCGATGGTGTTGGCGCCGGGGCCGGAGTTGCCCGCGGAGATCACCAGCTGGACGCCGTAGGTGTCGATGAGCCGGGTGTACAGCTCGGCGCGCGCGTTGTTGCCGTCGTTCAGCGCCGGCAGTCCGCCGATCGACATGTTGACGATGTCGACGCCGCGGTTGGCGACCAGGTCGATCATGCCCTCGGTGAGGGCGACGTTGGTGCAGCCGCCGCTCCAGGTGCAGGCGCGGGAGGAGACGATCTTCGCGCCCGGGGCCGCGCCGTTCATCTTCCCGCCGAACAGGCCGTTGGCGGCCGTGATGCCGGCGACGTGGGTGCCGTGCTCGGACTCGATGACGCCGATGTTGACGAAGTCGGCCTTCTTGCCGACCCAGTCGCCGCCGTACGGGTCGGTCGGGACGTCCTTGCGGATCTGCACCACGAACGGCTGCCGCTCGGCCACGTCGGTCTTCGGGTCGTCGGTGCCGAACCAGCCGACCTGGTAGCCGTCCTTGTACGGCTTCATCGGCGTGTCGTCGGTGAAGTCGAAGTTGTTGTTCAGGTCGACGCGGACGGTGCCGGCGGCCGGGTCGTAGAGGATGCCCCAGGCGTCGGTGGTGTCACCGTCGCGGTTGGCGTCGCCCTTGGCGTCTCCGCCGGCGGTCGCGGACTCGCGGAACAGGTTGACCTGGTAGTCGCCCGCCGGTGCCTTCCAGGTCGCGCCGCCGTAGCCGAACGACGGGCCGCTGACCGGATTGGTCATCCGGCGCCAGGTGCCGTCGCTGTCCAGGATCGGGTCCGTCGCGGTGACCCAGTCGGTGATCTTCCGCTCGCCGGTGCTGGTCTTCTGCAGCGCCGGGTGGCTGAGGTCGACGCCGGAGTCGAGGATGCCGATGGTGACGCCGCGGCCGTCCGCCTTCGGGTGCTCCTTGACGAAGTCGACGGCACCGGTCTCGAAGGAGGGGTTGTACGGGTTCTCCGCCGGGGTGTCCTTGCCCGGGCCGGAGTAACCGCCCGTCGCCCTGCGGGACGTGGCGGCGGTGTCCGCGCTCGGCGTCGGGTCGTCGAGCGGGATCTCCTGCCGGAGGTCGATGGCGTGCACCGAGGAGAGCCCCGCGGCGGCCTTGATGGCCGCGTCGGCCCTGCCGGTGGGCACAGTGGCCCGGACATAGCCGACCTTGTCGTAACTGCGGCCCACCGAGCCGCCCTTGACCGCGTCCAGCTCCTCGGTGACCCGCTCGGTCTGCCCCGGAGCGGTCGCGATCATCATCGTGATGTTCTTGGCGCCGTCGGCCTTGGCGTCGGCGAGCACGTCGGCGTCGTCCGAACCGAGCTTGTCATGGGCGGACTTGACGCCGGGGTCGGCGGCCGGGGCGGATGGGGGCGCCTCCCACGCGTTCGGCTGTGGGGGAGCGTCCGCGGCGAGGGCCAGGGGTATGGGCCCCGCCGCGGAGAGGGCGGCCACCACACCCACGGCCACGGCTATGCGGGCCAGGCGTCTCGGGCCGGGTATGGGATCACGCTCGGGCGTGTGGGTCATCGGCATCCCTCAGGTAACGGAAGAGCGGACGAGAGCGCTCAGCCTTACCGAAGGGTCAGGACTTTGGGGACCGTTGACCGAATCGATATGGATGTATGGGGAAAACCCGCGATGGGATTTGAGCGGATCGGACGCCGATAGTCCGGTATTTGCTCAGTTCTCCTTCGAACGTGCGTAATGGCGGGACGCCTTCGCCCGGTTGCCGCACGCGGCCATCGAGCACCAGCGGCGGGTGCCTGGCCACCGTGCACGCCCGGGGAGCCGATGTCAGCCACCGGGGCGGCAACCCCGGGTTCGTCCGGATCGTCTCACCGCAGGAACTGACCTGGCCGGACTACTCCGGCAACGCCATGTTCCTCAGCCTCGGCAACCTGCGCGCCGACCCCCGGGCCGGACTGCTCCTGCTGGACTGGACGACCGGCACCACCCTCCAGCTCACCGGCGAGGCGCACACCGAGTTCACCGCCGACGGCGAGCGGACCGTCCGTTTCGTCCTGACGGAGGCCGTGGAGACACCGGCGGCCCTGCCCCTGCGCTGGTCCGCACCGGAGTACTCACCGGCCAACCCCGGCGTTAACGTCGGGGGATGCGACGGAAGTTGAGGGTGGCGGCCTACGCCGTGTGCGTCCGCGACGGACAGATCCTGCTGGCCCGCTCCCCGGGGCCCCACGGCACCCCCGAGTGGGTGTTGCCCGGCGGCGGCATGGAGCACGGCGAGGACCCGTACGACACCGTCCGTCGCGAAGTCGCCGAGGAGACCGGTTACCGCGTCGAGGTGACCGGTCTCCTCGGCATCGACTCCTCCCGCCGGGTCCTGCGCGGCGCACGCCCGCGCCGCCAGACCGACCACCACGGCGTCCGCATCGTCTACGAGGCCGAGGTGGTCGGCGGCGAACTCCGCCACGAGGTCGGCGGTTCGACCGACTTCGCCGCCTGGCAGGACCTGGACGCCGTGGCCGGGCTCACCCGGGTGCGGCTGGTCGACGTGGCGCTGCGGCTGTGGCGGGAACGGCCGGCACCGGGACATCTCCGGCCCGGAGACCGTCCCCTACCCCAGGAGATGAACGAGGAGCGACCGGCCCCCGGCCGCCCGCGATCCACTCCATGACAACGTCCCCCACCCCGTGATCCACGTACGGTGATCGGCGCTGCGCGTTGCCGCCGCGTTCACGCACAGGTCATCCCCGCTGCCAACGATCCAGAGCGAGCGGGGCGTTCGCGCCTGGGGCGGCCCGCGACCACTGCCGACGCGTTCGCACTCGGGGAGATCGCGCCATGTCGCGCATACGCTCTGTCACCACCTCCGCTTCGGCGGTCAACCGCCGTACCGTCCTCGCCGCCGCCGGGGCGGTCTCGCTCTCCGCGGGCGTCGGCTACGCGCTCCGCCCGACCGACAGCGAGGCCGCCACCACCACCGGGGAACCCCTCGCCCACTCCGGGCAGGCCCCCGCGGCGACCCCGCTCGCCCCCTACAGCAAGGGCACGACACTCGCCTCCGTCGCCACCCCGCGCACCAGCTCCGGCTACCGCCGCCTCGGCGACGGCCCCGGCTGGACGCGGGTCGTGCGCGGCGAGCTGGCCACGCCCAAGTCCGGCCGCGCGGACCGGCGTACGACCCTCGCCGCGTTCGTGCAGTTCACCGACATGCACCTCACCGACGTCCAGCACCCCCTGCGCGTCGAGTTCGTGCGCGCCGCCGACCCGCATGCCTGGCGTCCACAGGAGGCGCTGACCGTGCACGGCGCCATTTCGCTCGTCGAGCGGGTCAACGCGCTGCGCGGCGGCCCCGTCACCGGCTCCCCGCTCCACTTCGTCATGACCACCGGCGACAACACCGACAACAACGCGCTGTGCGAGCTGGAGTGGTACATGACGGTGATGAGCGGTGGCCGCATCACCCCCGACTCCGGTGACCCGGGGCACTACGAGGGCGTCCAGAACAGCGGCCTGAAGCTGTACTGGCAGCCCGGCACCACCGTCCGCGACAACGACAAGGCGCTCGGCTTCCCGTATCTGAAGGGCTTCCTGGCCGCCGCGATCCGGGAGGTGAGGAGCCCGGGCCTCAAGCTGCCCTGGTACTCCACCGTCGGCAACCACGACATCCTCCAGCTCGGCGTCTACGGCTCCCACGGCGACTCCTACCTCGCCGAGGCGGCCATCGGCGGCAGGAAACTGATGACCGTCTCCGCCGCCGAGGCGAAGAAGTTCCAGAACACCAACAAGAACGCCCAGGATCCCCAGGGCGTCGGGTACCGGGACTTCCTCAAGGCGCACGCGCGCGCCATGCGCTCCGTCACCCCGGACGAGAAGCGGGCCCCGTACACGCCGGCCGGCTATCTCAAGGCTCACCTGGACCCCGCCCACCAGGGCGCCGGCCCGATCGGTCACGGCTACTCCTCCGCGAACCTCGACGCCGGAACCCAGTACTACTCCTTCCGGGTCTCCGACGACGTCATCGGGATCAGCCTCGACACCAACGACGCCGGCGGTCACTTCGAGGGCTCCATCGGCACCGCCCAGCTGAGGTGGCTGGACAAGACCCTGAAGGACAACAAGGACTCCCACGCCGTCGTCTTCAGCCACCACACCAGCAAGACGATGACCAACGCCCGCCCCGACCCGGCCCGCCCCGGCGAGCGCCGGCACACCGGCGACGAGGTGGTGTCCCTGCTCGCCGGCCACAGCAACGTGCTGGCCTGGGTGAACGGTCACGTCCACAAGAACATCGTCACCCCGCACGCGGCCTCCGGCGGCCGCTCCTTCTGGGAGATCTCCACCGCCTCGCACATCGACCACCCCCAGCTCGCCCGCATCATCGAGCTGGTCGACAACAAGGACGGCACGCTGTCCGTCTTCACCACCCTCGTCGAGTCCGCCGCCCCGCACCGCACCGACTTCGCAGACCTCTCGCAGACCGGCCTGGCCGCCCTCTACCGCGAGCTGGCCTTCAACGCCCCCGGCGCCAACAAGACGTTCGCGGGCAAGCCGGCCGACCGGAACACGGAGCTGGTCCTGAAGGAGGGCTGAATATCACCCAACCCGCCCACGCCGAGGCAACCTTCGTGCGACACCACCGGGTCCCTTCCCGTGACCGCACCACACACCTCAGGTTGGGTTGAGACATGCGCGTACGTACGACTCTGGCGGGCACCACCACCCTGCTCCTCTCGGTGGCCCTGGCGGCCCCGGCCGTCGCGGCGGCCGGGCCAGCGGCGGGCGCCGGCCACGACCACGGCCACGCCGGCACCCGCAAGGCCGTCGAGGCGGCGGTCGAGGCCGGCGTACCCGGGGTGACCGCCACCGCGAAGGACGCCCACGGCACCTGGTCCACCACGGCGGGCGCCGGTGACCTGCGCACCGGCACGCCCCGCTCGACCGCCGACCGCTACCGCGTCGGCAGCATCACCAAGACCTTCGTCGCGACGGTCCTCCTCCAGCTGGAGGCGGAGGGCCGGCTCTCCCTGGACGACACGGTCGACACGTGGCTGCCCGGGGTCGTGCGCGGTCACGGCCACGACGGGCGCCGCATCACCGTCCGCCAGCTCCTCAACCACACCAGCGGCGTCTACAGCTACACGGCCGACGAGGGCTTCGCCCGCAGCTACTTCCTCAAGCACGGGTTCTTCCGGCACCGCTACGACACCGTCGCCCCGGGCGACCTGGTGGCGATCGCCCTGAAGCACAAACCGGACTTCGCACCGGGCACGTCCTGGAACTACTCCAACACCAACTACGTCCTGGCCGGCATGGTGATCGAGAAGGTGACCGGCCACTCGTACGCCACCGAGATCCGGCACCGGGTCATCAACCCCCTGCGCCTGCGGGCCACCTCCGTCCCCGGCACCGACGTCACCGTCCCGCACCCCAGCAGCCGCGCCTACTCCGAGTTCACCGGGCCGGCCACGGGCCCCATGTACGACGTCACGGCCCTCAACCCCTCCTTCGCCTCCTCGGCCGGCGAGATGATCTCGGACTCCGCGGACCTGGACCGCTTCTACAGCGCCCTGCTCCGCGGAAAGCTCCTCCCGGCCGAGCAGCTGAAGGAAATGAAGACCACGGTGAAGGTCGGCGGTGCGCCGAACACCGGCTACGGCCTCGGCCTCATGGACCGCACGCTGAGCTGCGGCGTACATGTCTGGGGCCATGACGGAGGCATCCACGGCTCCACGTCCACGGCGGTGACGACGGCGGACGGCCGTCATTCCCTCGCGTTCAACTTCAACGGGGACTGGGCGGGGGACATGGACGCGGTGACCGAAGCGGAGTTCTGTTAGCCGACGGCCGTCCCGCGGCGGAGCCGGCGCGCTGTGATCAATTCGGTTGACGGTGGGCACGCGATGAAGGAGTGTCCCCTGCGATGACGAGAACCGATACGCCTCCCTCCTGGGACGAGCGGACCCAGCTGACCACCTTCCTCGACTACGCCCGGGCCACCGTCCACGCCAAGTGCGAGGGTGTCTCGCCGGAGGGCGCCCGCCGGGCGCCGCTGCCCGGCTCTCCGCTCATGACCCTGTGCGGGCTGGTCAACCACCTGCGCTGGGTGGAGTACTACTGGTTCCAGGTGGTCTTCCTCGGTGAGGAGGACCAGGGACCGTGGACCGACGAGGACCCCGACCGTGAGATGCGGATCGCGGTCGACGTCCCGCTGGAGCGGCTGCTCGCCGAGTACGAGGAGCAGAGCGCCCGCTACCGCGAACTGGTCGCCGCCACCGACCTGGACACCCCGGCGAAGCAGTCGATGCGCGACGGCCGGCATCCCGACCTCCGCTGGGTGCTGCTGCACCTCATCGAGGAGACCTCCCGGCACAACGGACACATCGACGTCGTACGGGAACTGGTCGACGGGACCACAGGCAGCTAGGCACGCGCGGAGGGGCCACCGGATCAGGCCCCGGTGGCCCTTCCTCTCCCCTGCTGACGCTTCCCCGTTCCTCACTACCGGGGCAGCACCACGACATACGCGGCCGGGTCGCGGTCGCCGGACGCCATCAGCGCCGTACGCACCACCGCCGCCTGCTGTTCCATCGTGTCCCTGAGCTTTCGCGGCGTGATGTGCACGACCGTGATCCCCAGGCGCTCCAAGTGCTCGCGCTTGCGGGCGTATTCCGACCACAGGGCGTCGTCGTCCTGCCGATGGGCCGGGCGGGGTGCGCGCGTGTCGAGTTCGACGGCGACCGCCTGGTCCGGCCAGTACGCGTCCAGGCCGCCGAGATGCGGGCCGCCGGGCAGGCGCAGGTCGACGTTCCAGACCGGGTCGGGCAGGCCGTACTCGTGGACCATCCGGTAGAGGCGGTCCTCGGCGATCGAGCGGCCCTCCGCCAGCAGCGAGTCCACCGCGTCCACCACGTGCGGCCGGGTCAGCAGCTTCGCCTGGGTCAGCTCCCGCACCACCGAGGCCGGTTCGCAGTGGCCGCCGCGTACCGCCTCCGTCAGCAGCCGCCGTACCGCCTCCGCGTCCGTCAGTTGCGCCACCGCGTCCGCCAGCGCCCGGGGCACCGGCGCCACCGGCAGGCCCGTCACCACCCGGGGCGCGGGCAGGGCGGACGTGCGCAGGACGCGGACGTACCCCGTGGAGCGCAGCCGGCGCAGGCGCGGGACCAGGACGTCGACGTGGTCCAGGGAGAGCAGCGGCGGGGTGGCGGCGAAGCCGTACAGGGTCAGGGCCGCGAGGCCCGTGATCATCGCCTCCGTGTACAGCGTGCGGTGCGGGCTCTCGGCCGTCGGCTGGACCGGGACGCCCGGCGCCGCCTCGCGGGCCGCGTACAGCAGGGCCCCGTGCAGCCGCTCCTCGCTCGTCGGGGCGCCGGGGTGCAGCAGGATCACGTTCGGGAGCAACTGACGCCAGGGGCCGTCGGGGCGGCACTGCCCGGTCAGCTCCGCCGCGGTCACACCGTGGGAGCGGAGCTGGGCCGCCGTCAGGACGCGGCGGTGGACCTCGGAGAGGTGGCGGAGGGGGCGCGGGGAGAGCGGGGTGTTGTGCGTCATGGCCTCGAACTTTCCGCACTCGGTCCCACCCGTAACCGCTGTTACACGGTCGTCGAGAAAGGCGGACAAGAGCGGACTAAAGGTCAGGTGTTCGGATGCCGAGTAGGGACCCGAAACCCCTGGTCCGATCGGGTGTGGACCAGGGGTTACGGCTCGTCTTGACCGAATTTCGTAACGGTCACCGACCGGGCAAGCTCAGGCCAAGGCTCACCGGTCGGTGGCCGCCGCATCGCACTCCTGTGCGCGCAGCGCCCGTGCCAGGTCGTCCCGCGCCTCCAGCACCAGCCGGCGCAGCGCCGGCGCCGCGTCCCGGTGCGCCGCGAGCCACGCGTCCGTCGCGTCGAGGGTCTCCTGACGGTCCTGGTGGGACGGGAAGAGACCCCGGACCACGTCCATGCCGATCTGGATCGACCGCTCCCGCCACACCCGCTCGATCGCCGCGAAGTACAACTGCGCGTACGGCGCGGTCAGCTCCCGCTGCGAGGGCTGGTCGAAGCCCGCGATCGTCGCCTCCACGAGCGCGTTCGACAGCACGTCGGACTCCACCACCTGCGCCCACGCCTGGGCCTTGACCGCCGCCGACGGGCGGGCCGCCAGGCAGCGCACCTGGTGCCGCTTCCCGGAGGCGGTGTCGTCCCGGGCCAGCTCGGCCGCCAGCACCTGCTCGCCGGCCATCCCGTGCGCGGCCAGCGGCTCCAGGAACGCCCAGCGCAGCTCCTGGTCGACCGTCAGGCCGTCGATCGCGGTCGTCCCGTCCAGCAGGTCCCGCAGCAGCTTCAGGTCCGGCTCGGCGAAGGCCACGGCCGCGAAGAACCGCGCCCAGGCGAGCTGGTGTTCACTGCCCGGCCCGGCCGCCCGCAGCTCCCGAAGGGCGCCCTCGGCGAGCAGCTCCCCGCCGGTCTCCCGCCAGGCCGGCGCCGCGTAGTGCACCAGCGCGGAGTTCGCCCAGGCGTGCAGCATCTGCAGCACACCGATGTCCGACTCGCGGCCCGCGAACCGCAGCACCAGAGCGATGAAGTCCCGGGCCGGGAGCAGCGCGTCCCGGGTCAGGTTCCACAGCGCCGACCAGCACAGCGCACGGGCCAGCGGATCGGTGAGCGCGCCCAGGTGCGCGCGCAGCGTCGCCAGCGAGGTCTCGTCGAAACGGATCTTGCAGTAGGTCAGGTCGTCGTCGTTGACCAGCACCAGCTCCGGTGCCTCGGCGCCCGCCAGCTCCGCCACGACCGTACGCGGGCCGTCAACGTCCGTCTCCACGCGCGCGTACCGCTCCACCGCACCCTCGGGGGCGCGGCGGTACAGGCCCACCGCGACCCGGTGCGGGCGCAGGTCCGGGTGGCTCTCCGGGGCCTCCTGGACGATCGCCAGCTCGGCGATCCGGCCGCCCTCGGTGTCCAGCAGCACCTGCGGGGTCAGGGAGTTCACCCCGGCCGTCTGCAGCCAGGAGGCCGCCCACGCGGTCATGTCCCGGCCGCTGGTCTCGGCCAGCACCGACAGCAGGTCACCGAGGCGCGTGTTGCCGTACGCGTTGCGCTTGAAGTAACGGCGGGCACCCTCCAGGAACGCGTCCTGGCCGACGTACGCCACCAGCTGCTTGAGCACGGAGGCGCCCTTGGCGTAGGTGATGCCGTCGAAGTTCAGCTTGGCGTCCTCCAGGTCACGGATGTCGGCCGTGATCGGGTGCGTGGACGGCAGCTGGTCCGCGCGGTACGCCCAGGCCTTGCGGCGGTTGGCGAAGGTGATCCAGGCATCGGAGAATCGGGTCGCGCCGACGTTCGCGAACGTGCCCATGAAGTCCGCGAAGGACTCCTTCAGCCACAGGTCGTCCCACCACTCCATGGTGACCAGGTCGCCGAACCACATGTGCGCCATCTCGTGCAGGATGACGTTGGCCCGCGCCTCGTACGACGCCTGGGTCACCTTCCCGCGGAAGATGTACTCCTCGCGGAAGGTCACCAGGCCCGGGTTCTCCATCGCGCCCAGGTTGTACTCCGGCACGAACGCCTGGTCGTACTTCCCGAACGGGTACGGGTAGTCGAAGTGGTCGTGGAAGAAGTCCAGGCCCTGCTTGGTGACCAGGAAGACGTCCTCGGCGTCGAAGTGCGGGGCGAGACCCTTGCGGCACATCGCGCCCAGCGGGATCTCCAGCTTCGTCCCGTCCTCGAAGGTGCGGGAGTAGGAGTCCGTCACGTAGTGGTACGGGCCCGCCACCACGCATGTGATGTACGTCGGGATCGGCTTGGTCTCCGCGAACCGCCAGACACCGTCGCCGCGTTCGCCCGCGCCGTTGCTCCACACCGTCCAGCCCTCGGGCGCCCGGACCTCGAAGCGGTAGGGGGCCTTGAGGTCCGGCTGCTCGAAGTTGGCGAAGACACGGCGGGCGTCGGCCGGCTCGTACTGCGTGTAGAGGTAGACCTCGCCGTCCTCGGGGTCGACGAAGCGGTGCAGGCCCTCGCCGGTGCGCGAGTAGGCGCACCGGGCGTCGACCACCAGCTCGTTCTCGCCGGACAGGTCCTCCAGCGTGATCCGCGAGCCGTCGAAGACCTCACTCGGGTCCAGGTCCTTGCCGTTGAGCGAGACGGCGGTCACGTTCGGTGCGATCAAGTCGGCGAAGGTGGACGCCCCCGGCTCGTTGCAGCGGAAGCGGATGGTGGTCACCGAGCGGAAGGTGCGCGGCTCGCCGTCCCCGGCGCCGACGGCGGACCTCAGGTCCAGGGACACCTCGTACCCGTCGACGGACAGCAGTGCGGCCCGCTCCCGGGCCTCGTCGCGGGACAGATTCTCACCGGGCACGGGCGGCACTCCCTCGTGGTCGCGTGAATGATGGCTGTACAGCACCGATCCTGCCATGCGCCCCTGACAGGCGGCAGCCGGGAATGCGGTTCGCGGTGAACCCGTTGAGGATGCACAAAGACCGTTTCGCTGAGGAGAACCATGTCCGAGACCGCGACCTCGTCCGGCAAGACCCCCGTCGACTTCTGGTTCGACCCGCTGTGCCCCTGGGCCTGGATGACCTCCCGGTGGGTGCTGGAGGTGGAGAAGGTCCGCGACATCGAGGTCCGCTGGCACATCATGAGCCTCGCCGTCCTCAACGAGAACAGGCTGGACGAGCTGCCCGAGGAGTACCGGGAGATGCTCGCCACCAAGGCATGGCAGCCGGTGCGGGTGGTCACCGCCGCCTGGCGGAAGCACGGCGACGACATCCTCGGCCCGCTCTACACCGCGCTCGGCACCCGCATCCACAACAACGGCGAGGGCGACACCCTGGAGGCCATCGCCGGGGCGCTCGCGGACGTCGGGCTGCCCGCCGAACTGCTCGAGTACGCCGAGCAGGAGGACTTCGAGTTCGACGCCGAGCTGCGCGCCTCCCACAAGGAGGGCATCGAGAAGGTCGGCCAGGACGTCGGCACCCCGGTCATCGCGGTCCCGGGCCCCGACGGCGAGCAGATCGCCTTCTTCGGCCCGGTGGTCACCCCCGCCCCGAAGGGCGAGGAGGCGGCCCGCCTGTGGGACGGCACGCTCGCCGTGGCCTCGGTCCCGGGCTTCTACGAGATCAAGCGGACCCGCACCCAGGGCCCCGACTTCAGCAACCTGTAAGCCCCCTGCGACGGGCCCGGCACCCCTCGGCGGCCGGGCCCGTCGCCGTACCCCGGCCGGCGACGCCGCCGGTCACGGCCGCCGCAACAGTCCCCGCTCCATGGCCACCACCACCGCCCGCGTCCGGTCGCTGACGTCCAGCTTGGCGAACAGGCGCACCAGATGCGTCTTGACGGTGGCCTCGGAGATGACGAGGCGGCGGCCGATCTCGGCGTTGGTGAGGCCGTCGGCCACCGCGTTCAGGACGTCGGTCTCACGGGGCGTGAGCGGGTCCTGGACCGGGCGCAGCGCACCGTCAGCCGCCCGCCCGCCCAGCTCGGCGAGCCGCAATCCGTACGGCCCCGCCGCGCTGCCCGAGCGCCGCCTGGACCAGGTCGGCAACCTTCGTCTTCCCGGCTCCAGGCTGGCCGCCGACGATCACCACGACCGGGCGGCTCTGGGGTACGGCGCTCTTGGTGGCCGCAGGCAGGAGCACGCGTTCCAGGACGTCCTGGCTCTCGCGGGCCGAGAGCACGGCGCAGGCGTCCAGGTCTTCCACGGGGCCTCCAGCCTCATCCGCTTCACCGCTCGCTTGATCTGTGACTTCGCGTGGCAGATGGCCAGCGGCGGGCAGAGAAGCGCAGGTCATCGTGTCGTGACGAGTCGTAGTTGGCCATTTTGACGACCGATAGTTGGTCAGTCGGGATGTCGAAGGGCCATTCCTGCCAGGCGTTTGTCTTGTCGCTCCGGACAGGCTCATGGGCTGGCCGAGGCCGTATGTGCAGAGGAGGACACGGAGGAACTGCGCAGGTCTGCCGTCGTGGCGCCCACCACGGCCACGGCGCCGAGGCAAAGCAGGCCACCGCTGATGAGGGCTGCCAGCAGGGCGGCGGGGGCACTCAACGGCCCAGGATGATCCATGGCCCGTCAGCGAGGCGTCGGCTTACGTTCATAGACTGTCACCCTGCGGCCGCGGACCTGCTCGTCGGCCACCGGGGTGAAGTACTGGCGCAGGATTGCGGTCTTCATTTTGTCACGGTCGGCCGTCACCGGGCGGGCCACCCGAGCTGCGTCCGTCACTAGGAGGACTCGGTGCTCGGCAAGGATCGCGGTGCGTATGCGATTCGGGGCCGCCTCAGTGCCTTTCAATGTGCCGGATGTTTCCGGTGTCACCGCGAGGGCTATGTCCCTCAATCCAGCGAAGGCCTCCGGGCAGACGGACTCGGAGTCGCGGCGGGCTGAGGGCACGAAGAGCACCGCATCCCCGGGCTGCTTCAAGCGCCGTACGTCCGACGCAACAGCCAGGACATCGTCCACCCGGCTGGCCGGGGACCGCTTGGCCAGTGACTGCGGCAGCAGGGCCAGCATGGCCACCGCGAGCCCCGTGGGAAGGAACCATTTCGATGCTGCCGGGAAGCGCGGTTTGACCGCCTGCACCGCGGAGCCGACGGCCGTACCGATCAGCAGTGCCAGCCCCAGCATGCTGTAGAGGATGTAGCGGTCCAGGAAGATCGGTTGAATCAAGGACAGCGCGACGAGGCCCAGTTGCGGCACGGTCAGCAGCGGCAACCCCACGGCCGCCGACGACAAGCGACCCGCCCCCGGCCGATCCAGCAGTGCGCCGGCACCGCCGATTGCCAGCAACACCCCTGGGCCGATCAGCATGTGCCACGACAGCGGTGGGATCCAGGACAGCTGCGCGGATTGACTTCGGCTGAAGACGATCAACGGCAGCACACCGGCGGTGGCGCACCCGGCTGCCACCGTCCAGCGGACGAGAATTCCACGCTCGGCACGGGTCCAAAGCAAGGTAGCCAGGTGTGCCGCGAGGAGCATGAGAGAGAGCCAGTTCAGCAGGCCCACGAGAAGCACGGCCGCGCCGTAGGCAGTCCAATGGCGCGTTCTGACCGGTCGTTGGAGGGCGGTTACGAGGAGCAGCGTCGAAACCCCGGCTCCGGCCGCCACCAGCGCGTATGACCGGCCTTCCTGGAGATAGAACTGTACGGCTGGCAGCAGTGACAGAGCCATTCCGCCAGCCAGGCCTGCCCAGGCGCCAGCCAGCCGGCGGCCGATAACGGCCACGCAGGCCGCTGCCACCGCGGTGGCCAGCACCGATGGCAGACGGAGGGTCGTGGTGCTAGGGCCGAAGCACTCAAACAGCAGGTGCATCAGCAGGTAGTAGAACCCATGGACCACGTCGACGTTCGCCAGCATGTGCCAGATCTCCGCTGTCGAGCGTTGGGCCACCTGCCAAGTCGCGGCCTCGTCGCGCCACACACTGTCCTGCCGCGACAACCCCCACAGGCCGAAGGCGAACGTCCAGAGCATCGGCAGCAGCCACACGAGATCGGCACGGTGCGAGCGGGTAGGCGTTGCAGGCGGTGCCGTCTCTAACTTTTGGCCGGTCGGCATGAAGAAGGGCTCCCGAGGCGGTCGTCGATGAGGGCTGGCCGCCAGGGGTTACCTACCGGCCGTGGCCGTAGCACCCTAGCGAAGAGTCCTGACTCGCACCGCAGCTCACCTGCCTTCCACCGCCATCGCAACCCTGCAAATCACGCCACAGTCTGAATCCAATCTCTCCCTGTCATTCACGCCAACCTCACCCCGTGATCCGGTAGGTTCTGGCCAACTACCCACCCACCAATGATCATACGGTTGCGCAGCGATCACCTTTCGTTAAGGGTTTTGAACCGTTCACAAGCCCAGTAACACTCACAACGAGAGGTGGATCACATGCACAGGAGAAACGTGGTCAAGGCCGCTGTTGCATCCACGGCCCTCATTCTCGCTGCGGCGACCCCGGCACTCGCCACGACCGTCGACGTCGCCGGCGGAAAGTGGAGCTACGACCAGGGGGCCAACACGGCGTGGTCGAACTTCAAGCACCCGTCGAACTGGCACGCGTCGTCGGTGAAGATCGGCAGCCAGACCTTCAAGAGCGGCTGCACGACGCCGGGCGAATGGTCGCTCGCTTCTGGCACGAAGAACGGCGGCGGCATCTCGTACTACTACGACCCGAGCTGCTGACCCACCCAGTTGTGGGGGCGGGCGTTGCCCGCCCCCACAACTGCCCTCCCATTGACTGACTGGATCGACATCAGATGCTGCATCGAGGGACAAGATTCGTCCACGCCGCGGTCCTGGCCTTCGCCGCAGTGCTGGCCTTTCTCTTCGTGCGCGGTCTGGACGAGACCGGAGTTCTGGGAAACTCGGCCCTGGTCGAAGTCATCGACTCTGACGGGTCGAAAAACGGGTACCAAGTTGTCCAGGCTATCGAAACCTTTTCGACCGAGCACAAAACCGCGGTAGCCCGCGAGGTTCCTGATCTGAAGAATCCCGACGGGCTACGGCATCTGTACCTGGCATCGAGCAGCAGCACGTCCGTAACGACGGGATGGCTGGACAACGGATATCCAGAGTTCAGCAAGAACTATGCGACACGAGTGCACCCGATGTCCGATGTCGGATCGCTGGATCCACGGGGCTCGTACTACGTCTTCGGTGCGTCCGAAGCCGTCGATGAGCTGGTAGCCGAACTCGGTCAACTCGGTCTTACCACGAGCGTGACTCATCCCTTGTCGTATGCCGAACTGGCCGACGAGTACTCGAATGACCCTCTATTCCAAGCTTTCTGCGTGGTTGCCCTCGCGGCCGTGACAATAACCGGCGCAAGCATATTGCTCAATGCCAAGGGATACGGCGTCCTTCGGATGCAGGGCATGTCCTTCGTTGGCATCCTCCTGCGTGACCTGCGGCACCTGGCAGTCTTCTGGCTCGCGGCGGCCGGCACCGTGGCAGTGGCAACGGTTGTCTCCCTCAGCCTCTACAACGGCTGCGCCTGGCTCGGGCTGTTCGCCGAGGTGGCTGCGGTGGCCGCGGGGATCCTGGTCGTTGTGGTGCTCGCGGCCCATGCGGCCGTGCTCGCACTGACCTACAGGGTCGACGTACTGCCAGCCCTGAAGGGCGAGTTGCCCGCAAGGGCCGCGTCCATCAGCGTCTATCTCGTTCGCGTCCCCGCACTTCTGCTCGCGCTCAGCATCGCCACCGACGTCACCGTCGCCAGCCGGAGTGTGCTGATGCGCCAGGAGAACCAGAAGGTCTACGAGACGGTGGGCGACGCGGTCTCGATCCGCCTCAGCGGTGCATTCGCCATGCATACAGAACGACTGGACGAGCATGTGGGACCATGGCTGCGTCAGGCCGACCAGCGAGGCGAGGTCGTCCTCGCCGGCCGCAGGGACCTCCAGGTATCGGCCCCCGGTGCTCATCTACCGACCGGTGAGTTCCTCATCGTCAACGACACGTACCTTGCCGAGCAGCCGGTTAAAGGTCCAGCAGGTCGCCGCTACACCTCTCAAGCCAACCGCGGAAATACGCCCGACTCGCGTCCGGTACGAGTCATTATCCCCGATTCCCTGGCTTCTCATGAGGCGGTTATTGCGAAGGCAGCTTCCGAAATCGTCGACCCGCACCAAAACAGACATGTTCCACTTGAGGTCTTGAAGAGTGGATCTGGACAGCACCTCTTCGGGTACAACACCGGCGCCTACGTCTACAACTCGGCTCATGGCCCCGACGAGGACAGGTCCATGTTGCTCGATCCGGTCGTTATCGCCGTACCCAACGGTTCACAATTTCTCACCGATGATGCGTACACCACCTACGCCACTCAGGCGGGAGTAATATTCCCTAACCCGGGTGACGTACTGAACGGCATCAAGGCGAATGGCCTGCAGAGTTACATCAACGGGATAAGTCCAGTCGGCCAGAAAAGTGCGCTGGATCTCAGGAACTCGGTCAGTGAACTGCGGCTGCATGTGTTCAATCTCATCATTGCTGCCCTTATTCTCGTCATTGCCGCACTTGGTCTCTGTATTATCTACTCCCGCAAAAATGCGCAGATGATATTTGCGCGGCATATTAGCGGCTGGAGATATGTGGCAACGCATCGCTTCGTCCTTGCCGTAGAATTGGCTATCGCAGCAATATTTGCCACCCGAGTGCCATTTCAGGCATGGCAACAGGGGCAGGAGTTGCAGAAGTTTGCGGCTGCGGGCGCGCCCGCGCCTTTCCAGCCCACTAATCTCACCGCTCTGGACGTAGGTCTCATCACATCCCTGGTCATGGTCGAGTTCGGGGCTGTAATACTCGCTCTCGCGTTCTTTCATCGTCGGATAGTAAAGGAAGGGGCGACTGCCGCATGAACTCCCCAAGCGCCGAAAACCCCTCCATCAAACCGGAGAAGATTGTGATCGAGGTCGAGAATCTGTCGAAGGCGTTCGGATCGCGAGTCTTGTGGCGTAACGTTAACTTCACCGTCCGCCAGGGTGAGATGCTCGCGCTCGTCGGCCCCAGCGGAGCAGGCAAGTCCACCCTTCTCAACTGCCTCGGACTGCTCGACAAACCGACCGCTGGGGCGATTCGGTACAAGGGAAATGACATCACACGACTCAGCAGGAGAGAGACCCGCCGATTTCGTCGTGACAGCCTCGGTTACCTGTTCCAGCACTACGCCCTGATCGAGAACGCGACCGTGGAAGAGAACCTGGAAGTAGCCATCAAACCACGGCGGAGAGCACCGGACAGCAGCGGACCGAGCATCACCGATGCCCTGGATCGCGTGGGCCTTGCGGGTCGGGGCAGGGAGCGCATCCACCATCTGAGCGGCGGCGAACAGCAGCGGGTGGCCTTGGCCCGACTCATGGTGCAGCGGCCGAGGCTTGTCCTGGCGGACGAGCCTACCGGCGCCCTCGATGATGCCAACACCATTGCCGTCATCGATATCCTTCGCGATCTGAGTCGAGCTGGATGCGCTGTGGTGCTCGCCACCCACGACGCCACCGTCCGAGACCGCTGCGACGCGGTCTTCGCCGTACATAAGGGCTCGCAGAGAATCAACATGCTGATTTGATCTCGGTCGGGCTGCTCGCGAGGAACGTGGCATGTCGGCGGGCATCCGGAATCTGGCTGTGGGGGGTGGAATGGTGTAGCCACGCTCGACCAGGAGGGGCTGGACTTGGTGAACGGCTTGGTGGGTGCTGCCGGTGACCCCGAAGAGCTGTCCAGCGCCGGTTCGGGCATGCCGGTCAGCTCCGGGTTGCGCACCCTGGGCGCCGGCAGTGCCGTGGGCACCGATAACGCGAAGACGGCGGACTACCGGGTCGGTGAGGCCGGGCGGGCCGAGGCCATGGCAGCCGACGGGTCACAACGCCACGAACAGCAGCCAGCCGAGGAGGGCCCGCCAGGGGTGCCGGGCGCTCCAGCGCGCCGCGCGCACAGTGAATGTGTTCATGCCCAGAAGCCTTGTCGGCGGGGGCACTTCGTGGACACGGGTGCTCGGTTGAACCCGGCGTCAGCCGATCGGTGGATCCCGGGGGTGGGGAAGACCCCCGCGAGTCACGTCCTCGCGGGGGTCTTCTCTCACCGCCTGCCGACGTGAAGGGTGAGAAGACGATCACGAGGCAGGACGACTCGGAGGCGCTCAGTGCCCTCAGGGTGCCGGCAGCAGGGCGTTCGCGCGGGACTTGACGGCCTCGTGACGGCGGGCCACGTCGTGCCAGTCGACCACCTGCCGCATGGCCTCGATGAACGGGTGATCCCCTCCGGACCTTATTGCAGCTTACTTGCAGGTGCAATATGACAGCAGGAAGAGGAAGGGTGGAGGGGTGCCCGGGCGCGCGGAACGGGTGCTCGGCTCCGAGCACCCGTTCGTTGTGGGACCGTGATCGGCTCACCGCCCGGCAGGCGGGGCCGGGGCCTGATCAGCCCTTCGCCCGTGCCTTCTGCCAGCCGTAGCCGACCGCCGCCAGGGCCAGTGTCATGCCGCCCGTCGAGTACAGCTGGACGCGGGTGTCCGGCTCGCGGGCCATGAGGACGAAGATCGCGACCATGCCGGCGAGGGCTACCCAGGTCAGCCAGGGGAAGGCCCACATGCGGACGGCCAGCTTCTCGGGGGCCTCGCGCTCGATCCGGCGGCGCAGCAGCAGCTGGGAAACCGCGATGAACATCCAGACGACCAGGATGACCGCGCCGATCATGTTCAGCAGCCAGGGGAAGACGTCGTCCGGGCGCCAGTAGCTGAGCAGGACGCAGACGAAACCGAAGAAGCACGAGGTGAGGACCGCGATCCGGGGGACCCCGCCGGAGAGCCTGGCCAGCACCTTCGGGCCCTGGCCGCGCTCGACCAGTGAGTAGGCGATGCGCGAGGAGCCGTAGATGTTGGCGTTCATCGCGGACAGCAGCGCCACCAGTACGACGACGTTCATCAGCTGACCCGCGCCGGGGATGCCCAGGTGGTCGAGCGTGGCGACGTACGGGCCCTTCTCCACGACCTCCGGGGAGTCCCACGGGACCACGGTGACGACGACCGCCATGGAGCCGATGTAGAAGAGGGCGATGCGCCACATCGCCGTGCGGACGGCGCTCGCCACGCCCCGCACCGGGTCCTCCGACTCGGCCGCCGCGATGGTGACCGTCTCCAGGCCGCCGTAGGCGAACACGGACGCGAGCAGGCCGATGATCAGGCCGTCGCTGCCGTGCGGCAGGAAGTCCGTCAGGTTCGACGCGCCGGGGGAGTCCGTGCCGGGCAGGACGCCCGCGACGGCCAGCACGCCCAGGATCAGGAACAGGCTGATCGCGCCGACCTTCAGCGCGGCGAACCAGAACTCGAACTCGCCGAAGTTCTTCACGGCGGCCAGGTTCGCCCCGCAGAAGACCACCATGAACAGCGCGACCCAGACCCACTCGGGTGTGCCGGGCAGCCATCCGGAGACGATGTGCGCGGCGCCGATGCCCTCCAGCCCGACGGCCGTGCACAGCAGGACCCAGAAGGACCAGCCGGCCGCGAAACCGGCCCAGGGGCCGATCGCCCGCTCGGCGTGTGCGGAGAAGGAGCCCGACGACGGGTAGGCCGCCGACATCTCGCCGAGCATCCGCATCACCAGCATCACGAGGAGCCCGGAGATCGTGTAGGCGATGACGATGGACGGCCCGGCGGCGGCGATGCCCGCACCGGAGCCCACGAACAGGCCCGCGCCGATCACCCCGCCGAGGGCGATCATCGACAGATGGCGCTGCTTGAGGCCGTGGGAGAGGGAGGCACCATGTTCCTGAGGCGGTGTCTCCGTGGTGGTGCTGCTGGGCATGGGGGCGGCTCTCCCAGTGCAATAGGCGGGTAAAAACCCAGCCAGTCTGGGCGGCCCGTCCGCTCACGCGAAGAGGCCGCCCAGTATCCGGACATTCGCCGTACGGAGGGTGAACCCCCGGTTACGCGGCCGCGAGCACCGGCGTGTAGTGCGAGGCGTCGCCCGCGATCGAGTAGCTCTCCCTGCCCTCGATGCCGGCCGGGACGTCACCGGCGACGGTCACCCGGTGCAGACGGCGCGGCCGCCCGTCGTAGTTGTCGATGGCGTAGTGCTGCGTGATGCGGTTGTCGAAGAGGACCAGCTGGTTCTCCGACCAGCGCCAGCGCAGCACGTTCTCGGGGCGGGTGACGTACGCCTGGAACAGGTCGAGGACCTTGCGGGACTCGCCGGCCGACAGGCCCACGATCCGCTGTGCGAACCCGCCGATGAACAGACCGCGCTCGCCGGTCAGCGGGTGCACGCGGACCACCGGGTGGGCGGTGCGGTACTTGATCGACGTGAACTGGGCGCGCTGGGCGGCCTGCTCCTCGTCGATGTCCTCTTCCGGTACCGCGTAGTCGTAGTCGTTGGTGTGCTCGGCCCAGAGCGTGTCGGCGAAGCGGCGCAGCGGCTCGGGCAGGTCGCGGTAGGCGGCGGCGGAGTTGGCGATCAGGGTTTCGCCGCCGTACGGCGGGAGGGTGATCGAGCGCAGGGTGCTGGCCTGCGGCGGGTTGAGGACGAAGGTGACGTCGGTGTGCCAGTGGTTGGCGCGGCCCCGTTCGCTGTCCACGGGCAGCACGTTCGGGGCGCCCTCCACGGCGCCGACCGTGGGGTGGGCGGTGGTCAGGTCGCCGAAGTGCCGGGCGAAGGCCTGCTGGCCCTCGTCGTCCAGGTCGACGTCGTCGAAGACGAGCGCCTTGTGGGCGTTCAGGGCCTCGCGGATCGCGGCGACCTGCTCCGCGTCGAGCGGCTTGGAGATGTCGACGCCGGAGACCCGGGCGCCGATGCGTGCGGTGACCTTGGTGATCTCGATGGACATGTGGGCTGGTCCTTTCAGACGAGGGCGGAGGCGGGGGCGAGGTACTGGTTGGCGGGGCGGGGCAGGCCGTAGCGCTCCCGCAGGCTCTGGCGGGGCCCGTACTCGGTGCGGAGCAGGCCCCGGGCGCGCAGGAGCGGTACGACGTGCTCGACGAAGGCGTCCAGACCGGCGGGCAGCACGGCCGGCATGATGTTGAAACCGTCGGCGGCGCCCCGCGTGAACCAGGTCTCGATCTGGTCGGCGACCTGCTCGGGCGTCCCGGCGAAGGTGAGGTGCCCGCGCCCGCCGCCGAGCCGCCCGATCAGCTGCCGCACGGTCAGCCGCTCGCGCCGGGCCAGCTCGACCACGAGCGTGTAGCGGCTCTTGGCCCCCTCGATGGCGGACTCGGGTGGCAGTCCGGCGGGCAGCGGGGCGTCCAGCTCCAGTGTTCCGGGCTCCAGCTGCAGCAGGCTCTCCAGGCGGCCCACCCCGTGGTCGTACACGATGTGGTCCTCCAGCAGCTGCTCGGCGGCCCGCGCCTCGGCCTCCGTGGACCCGAGCACCGGGACGATGCCGGGCAGCACCTTGATGTGGTCGGGGTTCCGTCCGGCCCGCTCGGTACGGGCCTTGAGGTCGGCGTAGAAGGCCTGGGCGTCGGCGAGGGTCTGCTGGGCGGTGAACACCGCCTCCGCGTACCGGGCGGCGAACGCCTTGCCGTCCGCCGAGGAGCCCGCCTGGACGAGGAGCGGATAGCCCTGCGGGGTGCGCGGCACGTTGAGGGCTCCGGCGACGCTGAAGTACGTCCCCTCGTGCCGGGGCGGGTGGATCTTGCTGTCGTCGCCCCAGACGCCGGCGGCCTTGTCGGCGACGATCGCGTCGTCCTCCCAGCTGTCCCACAGCTTCAGGGCGACCTCGAGGAACTCGGCCGCGCGGGCGTACCGCTCGGCGTGCGCGGGCTCCGCGTCCAGACCGAAGTTGCGGGCGGCCTCGGCACCGGCGGTGGTGACGATGTTCCAGCCCGCGCGGCCGCCGCTGATGATGTCCAGCGAGGCGAACTTCCGGGCCAGGTTGTAGGGGGAGTTGTAGGACGTGGAGGCGGTGGCGATCAGGCCGATGTGCTCGGTGGCCGTCGCCAGCGCGGTCAGCAGGGTGAGCGGTTCCAGGGCGCCGGCCGGCCGCTGGGCCAGGTTGCTCCACAGCTGGGGGCCGTCGGCGAGGAAGAGTGAGTCGAAGGTGCCGCGTTCGGCGATCCGCGCCAGGCCCACGTAGTGGGCGAGGTCGACGTGCGCGTACGGGTCGCTCTCCGGCAGCCGCCACGAGGCCTCATGGTGGCCGGTGTTCATCAGGAACGCGTTGAGGTGGAGCCGTCTGGTCATGCGTGGTCCTCCGTGACACCGAGCGCGGCCAGCAGCCGCTCTCGGTACGCGCCCAGCACCGGCTCCCGGTAGGAGCGCGGGTGGGGATGGTCGATGGTCAGGTCGAGGCCGATCCGGCCCTGGTCCAGGACGAGGACCCGGTCGGCGAGCACGATCGCCTCGTCCACGTCGTGCGTGACCAGCAGCACGGAGGGCCGGTGGCGCTTCCACAGGTCGCGCAGCAGGTTGTGCATCCTGATCCGGGTCAGCGCGTCCAGCGCGCCGAACGGCTCGTCCGCCAGCAGGAGTTCGGGATCGCGCACCAGGGAGCGGGCCAGCGCCGCCCGCTGGGCCTCGCCGCCGGACAGCTCGCCCGGCCAGGCCCGCTCGCGGCCACCCAGGCCGACCTCCCGCAGCGCGGCCCGGCCGCGTTCCCCGGCGTCCTTGCCGTCCAGGCCGAGCAGGACGTTGTCCAGCACCCGGCGCCAGGGCAGCAGACGGGAGTCCTGGAACACCACCGAGACCCGCTCGGGCGCGGTGAGCCGCCCGCTTCCGGCCACCCCGTGGTCCAGGCCGGCGACCGCGCGCAGCAGGGTGGACTTGCCCGAGCCGCTGTGGCCGAGCAGGGCCGTGAACTGTCCGGCGGGCAGGTCGAGGTCGACGCCGTCGAGGACCGTACGGTCCCCGAACGACCGGGTCAGTCCGCGGAGCTGGACGGTGGGCCGGGTCAGCTGCTCAGTGTGCGGCGCCATGACAGCACCCTCCGTTCGACGAGTCGGACCACGCTGTCGGAGACCAGGCCGAAGACGCCGTAGATCAGCAGGCCGACCAGGATGACGTCGCTCTGGCCGTAGTTCTGCGCCTGGAACATCAGGTAGCCGAGGCCGCTGGTGGCGTTGATCTGCTCCAGGACCACCAGGCCCAGCCAGGAGCCGGTCACCCCGAGCCGGAGTCCCACGAAGAAGCCGGGCAGCGCGCCGGGGATCACGACCTGCCGGATGAAGGCGAACCGCGACAGGCCCTGCACCTCGGCGAGTTCGACGAAGCGGCTGTCGATGCCGGACAGCGCGGCGTGCGTGTTCAGGTAGATCGGGATGTAGACGACGATCGCGATGATGGCGATCTTGAAGGTCTCCCCGATGCCCAGCCAGAGGATGAACAGCGGGATCAGACCGAGGGTGGGGATCGCCCGGTTGAGCTGCACGGTCCCGTCGATCAGTGCTTCCCCGGTCCGGCTGAGGCCGGAGGCGAGCGCGAGCAGCACCCCGGCGGTCAGGCCGATCGCGAAACCGTAGCCGGCCCGCTTCAGGGAGGTCAGCACATCGGTGGGCAGGGTGCCGTCGGTCCACAGATGGCCGGCGGTTCGCAGGACCGTCCAGGGCGCCGGAATGGCACCCGTGTCGAGTGTTCCGGCGGCCGAGGCGGCGGCCCACAGCACGAGCAGTACCAGCGGTCCGATGAGCCGGGCGGCGGGCAGTTGACGGCCGGGGGAGAGCCGGCGGCGCCGGCGGACCTGGGGAAGTTCCTCGGCGGCCTGCGCCGCCACGGCTGTCGTCGTCGTGGTCACGGCGGTCACCTCCGGTACTCCGCCGGTACGGCCTTGGCGGCGATCGACTCGAAGCGGTGGTCGAAGAGCGAGGACACGTCGAACTTCTTGACGAAGCCGCCCTCGGCGAGCAGATCGGCGGTCTCCTGTTCCCACTTGATCGCCTCGCCCCAACTGGGCGGGAACAGCGGCTTGTTGGCGAGTGCGGTGATGGACCTCGCCTGCGCCAGGGTCAGGTTCTGCGTCTTGACGTAGAACTCCTCGTTCCACACGTCCGGGTGCTCGTACGTCCACACCTGGCCCTTGGCCCACGCGGGGATGTAGGCGGCGACCGCGGCGGCCTTCGCCGGGTCGTTCAGCACGGACTGCGGCGCCCACAGCAGGTTGAGCAGGTCGACGACGTCGGTCTTGATGACGTGGGCGCCCTTGCCCCCGTACTGCTTCAGGTACGCCGGCACCTGGTTGTTGGCAAGCGGGGCGATGTCCACCTGGCCGGCCTGCAGCGCGGTCAGGAACTGGTTGCTGGTCAGCGGGACCAGCTTCACCTCGTCGTACTTCAGGCCGGCCTGCTTCAGCGCCCGCAGCAGGACGACGCCCTGGGCCTGCCCCTGGGAGAAGGCGAGCCGCTTGCCCCGGAAGTCCTCGACGGTGCGGATGTCGCTGCCGGGCTTGGTGGCGAAGAGGTAGTTGGGCTTGCGGGTGATGTCGATCGCCACGATCTTCGCGTCGAAGCCCTGGTAGTGCGCCTGGATCGGCGGGATGCCCGCGTTGTTGGCGAGGTCCAGGGACTTGGCGCGGAAGGCGTTGATCACATCCGGGCCCGCCCCGATGTTCGCCCAGCTCGACACGGTGAAGGGCAGCTCGGGCAGCTTCGCCAGCTTGAACTGCAGCTGCTGCTGGCCCAGGTAGGAGGCGATCTTCAGACTGGTGCCGGCCGGGACCTTGGCGGCGAGCGGCTCGGTGGCGGCGCCCTTGGTGTCGGCGGAGGCATCGCCCTTGGCGCAGCCGCTGAGGCCCGCGACGGCGGCGGACGCCCCGGCCAGGGAGGTGAGAAAGGCACGACGGTGCATGGGAGGACTCCCAGGGGAAAAGAGGGGAAAGGCAGGAAGAATTCCGGGACGGCAGGCCGGAGAAGGGAAACTCACGCAGCGGGAAACACGCGCTTCATGCGCGGCAATATGTCAGCAACAGAAGGTGCGACAGCTGATGAGTACGTCCATGACCAGCATGTTCCCGGCCATGAGCGACTCCTGTCAACATTCCGAGTTTCTGAATTAAATAGGCTCAGGTGACGCACTCAGCGGATCCCGGAACAGCACGTCGAGCATGACGGATCCACCCGCCACCGCCAGTACCGAATCCGGGAAACTCGTCGGCAGTACGGCCGCCGCACGGCTGTTTCCGGCCGCTTCCCGCAGCGCGTTCAGGCAGTCCTCGAAGTGCATGACGCCCACCTCGGTCACCACGACGGTCTCCGGGTTCAGCACGTCCAGCAGCAGTCCGGCCGCCCGCCCGGTCATCCGCGCCCGGTCCACCAGCAGCCGCCGGGCCACCGCGTCCCCGCCCGCCGCCGCGGCCACCACATGCATCGGATTGGCCGAGTCGATCACCCCGGCCGCCCGGGCCCGCCGGCACAACGTCCGCTCACTCAGCTCCACCTGGAGGCAGCCGGCACGGCCGCACACGCACGGCTCGGTGCCCCCCGGCACCGGCAGATGAGCGATCGCCCCGGCCGCCGAACGCGGACCGTGGTGCACCTCGTCGTTGGTCGCGAAGGCCGCGTCGACCACGTTGCCCACGAACAGGTGCAGCACGCTGCGGCTGCCCCGGGCCCGCCCGAACAGCCGCTCCCCGTTCACCAACGCCCGTGCATGGCCGTCCACCTGGACCGGCAGACCCGTGCGGGCGCCGAGCAGCTCCCGCACCGGCACCTCCCGCCAGCCCAGCAAGTCGTGCTCGACCACGGTGCCGGTCTCCCGGTCCCCCAGCCGCCGACCGCCACCCCGACCCCCAGCGGGCGACGGCCCGGTATTGCGGCGAAGAGCCCCGCGAGTCCCTCGGCGGCCCGCGCCAGCACCCGGTCCGGATCGGTCCGTTCGTGCCGCAGCTCCCGCTGGGCCAGCACCCGGCCCCGCAGATCCAGCAGCGCGACCGTGGTGTAGGGCACGGCCACATGCACTCCGGCGACCAGGAACCGGGTGTCGTCCAGGTCGACGGGCACGTGCGGACGGCCCACCCCGTTGGAGCGGCGGGGCGCGGCCGAGTCCCGGACCAGGCCCAGTTCGGCGAGCCGGGCGCAGTGCTCGGTCACCGACGCCGGGGACAGACCGGTCAGCCGGGCGATGGTGCTGCGCGCCACCGGCCCGTGCTCCAGCACGGAGCGCAGCACGACGCTGGCACTGGTGCGCCGCCGGTCACTGTCGGCGGCACGCGGAATGGGGGAGACCAGGGTGGGAACCGCGGTACGGGGCATGGAGAACCGTCCTCGGGAACGGGGCCGACACGTCTCGGAAGGCGAGGCGCGTCGCACGACCCGCCCCTACCCCGGGCGGCGACAGGTGGCCGTGCCCTGGCGTCGCAGGTCGACATAGCGACGCGACGTGAAGTACCGGGCCTGGGCAACCATGCGCTCGAAGCTAGCAAAGCGACCCCGCGCTGCCCAGACGGCGACCGACGGGCGAGACGGGCGTCCGCGGCGCTTTGGCGGGACCCTACAGAGACTCAACGGCCGTCCGGGTATCCCCGACCACTCCACCTCAGTGACCGGTATCACGCCGTACCCGGTGTAACCCGCAACCTTTGTCCGGAGCCCACCAAGCGGCCGTCCGAGCCTTTGTCGATCGCTGACGGTGATCGGCGCGCGGGCGCCGGTATAGCGTCACGGTGTTCCCACCTGCCCAGACACCCGCGGAGTCCCCATGAGCACCGCCACCGCCACCGCTCGCCCCGGCGCAGTCCTCGCCGACCTGCTGCCCGCGTCCCGCGTCCGTGACGCCGCCCTCGTGCTCGGCGGTGCCGTGCTCACCGGCCTCGCGGCCCAGCTGGCGGTCCCGGTGCCCGGCACCCCGGTGCCGGTGACCGGCCAGACCTTCGCCGCGCTGCTCGTCGGCACCTCGCTCGGTGCCCGCCGCGGCTTCCTCTCCCTGGCCCTCTACGCGATCGCCGGCGTGGCCGGCGTGCCGTGGTTCGCGAGCGGCACCTCCGGCGCCGGCGCCCCCTCCTTCGGCTACATCCTCGGCATGCTGCTCGCCTCCGCGGCCGTGGGCGCCCTGGCCCGCCGCGGCGCCGACCGCTCCCCGCTGCGCATGGCCGGCACGATGATCCTCGGCGAGGCGATCATCTACGCGATCGGCGTGCCCTACCTGGCCCTCGCCGCCCACCTGAGCGCGTCCCAGGCGATCGCGGCCGGCCTCACCCCGTTCCTCGTCGGCGACGCCCTCAAGGCCGCCCTGGCGATGGGCGTGCTGCCCACCGCCTGGAAGCTCACGGGCAAGCGCTAGTTGTACTGATCACGAGTTCCTTGACGGGCAAACGTTGCCTGCCGCGGATCAGGAGCCGACGCCGTAGTTCCTGCGGAAGAGATTCGCCGGGTCGTAACTCTCCTTGAGCCCGGCGAGCCTCTTTCGCGTCTCGGGGTCGTAGAGCCCCGCACTCCGGTCGCCCGCGCCGAAGGCGAAGTTGAGCGACCGGCCGAGCGTGTCGTCGGCCGGCAGCGCGAACGCCGGGTCCAGCACGGCCCGCGCCCGCTCCCGCTCCCCGGCCGCCAGCACCCGCAGCAGGAACCGCCCTTCGCGGTACGGCACCGCGTTCGGCGCCGGCCGGGCGAGCGCCCCGCCCAGATGGTTGACCTGCACGACACACATCAGGTCCGCCTCCGGTCCGGTCCGCCTCAGCAGCTCACCGGCCCGCTCCACGTCCAGCTCCCGCAGCACCACGCTGTCGCCGTAGTAGGCGTGCGGGAAGTCCGGGTCGCTGTGGATGGTGTGGCTCTCGGCGTACGGCATCGTGCGCAGGGAGTCGGACAGCACCGGGCCGATCTCCCGCAGCGGGGCGACGAGGGCCTCGCCGTCGGTGCCCGTGTGGGCGACCCGGACCGAGACGACGTACCTGCCGCGCAGCTGCGGGGGCAGCGCGGGCAGGTCCGGGTACGGCACGGCGGCGAAGGACGAGGTCAGGCCGTCCGGCACGGTCCGCGTCCAGGCCTCGTACGCCCGCAGCACCGCCACGGGGTCCACCGCCCGCCCGTCGAAGGCGAGTGAACCGCCGTACAGGGTGCGGACCGGGACGAGCCCGATCTCCAGCTCGGTGACGATGCCGAAGCCGTGCCCGGCGCCGAGCAGCGCCCAGTACAGGTCGGGGTCCGAGTCCTGGGTGACACGGCGCAGCGCGCCGTCGGCGGTGACCACCTCCAGCGACCGCACATGGTCGGCGGCGTACCCGAACTCCCGTGCCAGGATGCCGAGGCCGCCGCCCAGGGTGTACGACACCGCGCCCACGCCCGGCGCCGAGCCGTTGAGCGGCGCCAGCCCGTACGGCCCGGCCGCCGCGATCACCCCGCGCCAGCGCGCCCCGGCCCGGATCCGGACGGTACGGGCCGCGGGGTCGACGGCGATCCCGTCCAGCCGCTTCGTCGTCACCAGCAGGCCGCCCTCGTAGCCGCCCGGTAGCCCGTGCCCGGTCGCCTGCACCCCGACGGGCAGGCCCCGGGTGGCCGCGTACCGTACGGCGGCCACCACATCGTGCGTCGTGCGGGCGGGCACGACCACGGCGGGCCGCTGGGGGAAACCGAGCTGGAAGGCGGCGAGTTCGTCCTCGTAGCCCGGGTCGCCGGGGCGGATGAGGGGCGGGTCCGGGCGGTGGTCCGTGGATGTCATGACACGCACACTGCCCCGCATACCTGACAGGGTCCGTCAGGTATGCGGGGCAGTCGCGTGAAGCCGGTGCGGGGATCGGATCAGCCGACGGAGACCTTGTCGGCCGGCTCCTCGGCCGCGGGGGCCGGGCCGTTCGCCGTGAGCCGCTGCTTGACCACGGCGATCACCAGCACGACCGCCGCCACGCCCAGCGACAGCAGCACGGTCTTCCGGCCGCTGCTCGGGCCTTCCGTGTCGGTGAGCATGTAGCCCAGGACGAACACGATCATGGCGGCCGTCGCCCAGGTCAGGTACGGGTACAGCCACATCTTCACGACGAGCTTCTCCGGCGCCTCCCGCTGGATGATCTTCCGCATCCGCAGCTGCGAGAAGCAGATGGCCAGCCAGACGAACAGGGCCACCGCGCCACTGGAGTTCAGCAGGAAGAGGAAGACCGTGTCCGGGAACTTGTAGTTGAAGAAGACCGCCACGAAGCCGAAGACGACCGAGGCCAGGATCGCCGCCATCGGCACACCGCGGGAGGTGGTGCGGGCGAACACCTTCGGGGCGTCACCGCGCTGACCGAGCGAGAAGGCCATCCGGGAGGCCGTGTAGAGGCCGGAGTTGAGGCAGGACAGCACCGAGGTCAGCACGATGACGTTCATGATCTCGCCGGCGTGCGCGATGCCGAGGGAGTTCAGGGCGGCGACGTAGGAGCCGTCCTTCTTGATGGCCGGGTCGTTCCACGGCAGCAGCGAGACCACGACGAGGATCGAGCCCAGGTAGAAGACGCCGATGCGCCAGATGATGCTGTTGGTCGACTTGGTGACCGCGCGCTGCGGGTCCTCCGACTCGCCGGCCGCGAGGGTGGCGATCTCGCTGCCCATGAAGGAGAAGACGACCAGCAGCACACCCGTGAGGATGGCACCGGGACCGTGCGGCAGGAAACCGCCGTGATCCGTCAGATTGCCGAAGCTCGCCTTGTCGGCGTGCACGCCCGGCAGCACGCCGAACACGGCGAGCAGGCCGATGACGATGAACGCGCCGATCGCCACGACCTTGATACCGGCGAACCAGAACTCGAACTCGCCGTAGGAGCCGACGGAGACGAGGTTGGTCGCGGTCAGGACGATCATCACGATCAGAGCCCAGCCCCACTGCGGGACGGCCGGGACCCAGCCCTCGAGGATCTTGGCGCCGGCGGTCGCCTCGACGGCGAGCACGACGACCCAGAAGAACCAGTACAGCCAGCCGATGGAGAACCCGGCCCAGCGGCCGAGGGCACGGTCGGCGTGGGCCGAGAAGGAACCGGAGGTGGGGTTGGCGGCGGACATCTCGCCGAGCATGCGCATCACCAGCACGACGAGCGTGCCGACGAGGGCGTACGACAGGAGGATGCCCGGTCCCGCGGTAGCGATACCGGAACTGGAACCGACGAAGAGGCCGGCTCCGATGACGCCACCGATCGCGATCATCGAGAGATGGCGGTTCTTGAGTCCTGCTTGGAGGCCCGAACCAGGGGTCATGGACGGATTTCCTTTGCGCCAGGTGGAGCTGCCCGTACGAGCGGTGTACGAGTCGGTCCAGTGAATCCGAGGTGAACGAATTCGGGAACCTCTGAATCCGGATTGTTATTTGAGGTTTCCTTGAGGATCTATGGTCCGGCTCCACATTTCCCTGCCGTTCTCGCTCCTCGCCACCCGGGGCTGCTGCCCTCCGACAGGCGTGTCACACTCGTTGCATGCGCGTGTACCTCGGCTCCGACCATGCGGGCTACGAACTCAAGAACCACCTCGTCGAGTGGCTCAAGGCCGCCGGCCACGAGCCCGTCGACTGCGGGCCGCACATCTATGACGCCCAGGACGACTACCCGCCCTTCTGTCTGCGGGCCGCGGCGAAGGCGGGCGCGGACCCGGACGCCCTCGGTGTCGTGATCGGCGGCTCCGGCAACGGAGAGCAGATCGCCGCGAACAAGGTGAAGGGCGTGCGGGCGGCCCTGGCCTGGAGCGAGGAGACGGCGGCGCTCGGCCGTCAGCACAACGACGCCAACGTGGTGGCCGTGGGGGCGCGCATGCACAGCACGGAGGAGGCGACCAAGTTCGTCGAGGTCTTCCTCAACACCCCGTTCTCGGGTGACGAGCGTCACATCCGCCGCATCGACATGCTGTCGGCGTACGAGACGACCGGCGACCTGCCCCCGGTCCCGGCCCACCACCCGCAGCAGGACTGAGGCTCCCCTCGGGGGCTGGAAGGAAGAGCGGACCGTGCCAGAGGGGCACACGATTCACCGGCTGGCGCATGACTACGCCGCCCGCTTCTCCCACACGGCTCCCCGTGTCACCAGCCCCCAGGGCAAGTTCTCCGACGCCGCGGACCTGCTGAACGGTGCCGTGCTCACGGCCACCGAGGCCCACGGCAAGCACCTCTTCCTGCGGTTCCGGGACGCCGACTGGGTCCACATCCACCTCGGCCTCTTCGGCAAGGTCGGTTTCGGGGACGGCCCCGCGCCCCCGCCGGCCGACACCGTCCGGCTCCGGCTCGCGACCGGCGCCTCCTACGCCGATCTGCGCGGCCCCACCACCTGCGCCCTGATCACGGACGCCGAAAAGCGGGCCGTGCACGCCCGGCTCGGCCCCGACCCGCTCCGCGAGGACGCCGACCCGGGCGCGGCCTACCGGAGGATCTCCCGCAGCCGTACGACGATCGCCGCGCTGCTCATGGACCAGAAGATCGTGGCCGGCGTCGGCAACGTCTACCGCGCCGAGATCCTCTTCCGGCACGGCATCGACCCGTACCGCGCGGGCCGGGACATCACCCCGGCCGAATGGGACGCCCTCTGGGCCGACCTGGTCGAGCTGATGCGCGAGGGGGTCCGGAACAACCGGATCGACACCGTACGGCCCGAGCACACCCCGGAGGCGATGGGCCGTCCGCCCCGCGTGGACGACCACGGCGGCGAGGTGTACGTCTACCGTCGCGCCACCCGGTCCTGCCACATCTGCGGCGACGAGATCCGCACCGCCGGCCTCGCCACCCGCAACCTCTTCTGGTGCCCCACCTGCCAGACACGGTGACCTGCCGGGCCCGGTGACTTTCCGGACGCGGTGACCCGCCGGGCGCGATGGCCTACGGTCAGCGGCGGCCTGCCGTAAGCGGTGACCTGCCGGGAACGGTGGCCTAGAAGCCGTGCGGCAGCCAGGGGGCCACCGGTGAGCCGAACGCCACCGACGCCTCCGTCAGCGCCCCCGGCCGCAGCTCCCGTACCCGCCCGGCCGCCGCCAGCGACAGCAGGGTCACTCCGCCGAGATAGGCCGCGCCCAGCTCCCGTACCGGCAGGGCGACATCGGGTGAGTCCGTCGTGCGTTCGCAGGACGCGCCCCCGGTGTCGCCGGTCAGCCGCCAACGCCCGGCGTTCCACGGGCAGAAGACGTCCTCGACCTCGAACACGACGTCCACCGGCGTCAGGTAGGTGCGCGCCGACAGGGCCGCACCCACGTCCACGAGGCGGAGGTGCCCGGCGTCCCGCAACCGTGGCCGGCAGCGGCGGATGTCGGAGACCAGGTGCTGCCAGGCGTCGTCGACCGGCCGTGCCCGCAGCGTCAGCGTCGTCATCAGGTCGATGCCGAACAGGAGACGCCACAGCGCGCCCTCGGTCGCCGGATCGAGCGCGGCCAGGTTCTCCAGGGTCACCGTGCCGTCGTGCCCGCTCGGCCCCCAGCCCGTCTTGGTGCGGAAGCGCGCGTACCCGGTGACCTCGCCGTCCCGTTCGGCGACCACGCACTGCAGCGCGGACGCCCCGTCCCGCTCGCTCTCCGGATCGAGCAGACCGGCCCGCTCCCAGCCGGGCTGCCGGGCCAGCATGCCGGGGCGGCGGGGCACCAGGGCCGCGTACACCGCCTCGCACTCCTTCAGGACGTCCGCGGGCGGCGCGTACCGCACGCGCACCTCGTCGGTGTCCGCGGGCAGCGCCAGGGTGACCCGGCCGGTGTCGATCTCGGCGTTGATCTGGAAGGTCGCCGTGCCGTATCCGAAGCGGCCGTATATGGCGGGCTCGGAGGCGAACAGCGCCGCCAGCGGCTCGCCCTCGGCGCGCGCGTCGTCCAGCAGCCGCCGCATCATCGACGTCAGCACCCCTCGCCGCCGGTGCGTCGCGGCCACACTGACCATGGTGACGCCGGCGGTGGGCACCACCGCCCCGCCCGGCACGGTCATCCGGAAGCTGAAGGCCCCCGACGTACCGACGATCGCGTCCGCGTCCCAGACGGCCAGGGAACGGTCGAACTCGGTGAGGGATCTGTCCAGTTCGCGCTCTTCGGGCGAGGCCGGCCCGCCGCCGAACGCACGGATGAGGTGGTCCCACCACGGGTCGAACTCCTCCGGGCGCAGCGTCTTCAACTCGGTCGCGTGGTGAGTCCCCATGGGCCATGCCTATCAGCGCATTGCGGGGCGAGCCAGCGAATTTCTCCCGGACGGCGGCGCGATGGCCCCGCGTGCCGTTCACTGTGAGGGCGCACCACCGAAGCGCAGCGCCGCACGGGGGACAAGTGGGACCTCCCGTGCCGAGTGGCCGGTCCGATGGATAGGGTCCCGAACTAATGGCAGCAGGACGAGAGCGGCGCTCGAAGGCCGAGACGTTCACGGCCCGGTGGAAGATGCAGTGGCACCGGGCCCGCGTCGGCCTGCGCAGAAGCGCCGTGGACTACTTCCGCGGCGACGGCTCGGACTGGATCGCGTTCGCCGGACTGCTGCTGGTCATACCCGTCCTCGCGGTCATGACCCTCGTCAACTCGGTGTGGTGCTCCCCGGCCACCCTGGTGCTGCCGATCGTCGCGGGCGGCCTGCTACTGCGCCCGTCGAGCCTGCTCGGCCTGTACGCGGCGGCGGCCACCGCGCTGATCGTGGAGTCGGTGCGGCTCGGCCCTTACACCGAGGGGCCCTCGCGGGTCACGCCCGGTGTGGTCCTGGTGGTCGCCGCGTGCGGCTTCTTCGGGCTGCTCACCGCGCAGTTCCGCAGCCGGGTCGGTGTGCCCTGGCGGCGCGGCGGCACCATGCTCTTCGACCTGCGCGAGCGGATCCGGGTGCAGAGCAAGCTGCCGAAGCTGCCGCAGGGCTGGCACCACGAGATGGCGCTGCGCCCGGCCGGCGGGCAGTCCTTCTCCGGCGACTTCGTGGTCGCGGCCCGCACGAACGGCGGCCGCACGCTGGAGGTCGTGCTGACGGACGTGTCCGGCAAGGGCATGGACGCGGGTTCGCGCGCCCTGTTGCTGTCCGGTGCCTTCGGCGGCCTCCTCGGCTCGCTTCCCCCGCACGCCTTCCTCCCGGCCGCGAACGGTTACCTGCTCCGCCAGGACTGGGACGAGGGCTTCGCCACCTCCATCCACCTCGTCCTGGACCTCGACTCCGGGGACTACGAGCTGTACACCGCCGGTCATCCGCCGGGGCTCCAGCTCAGCGCGGGCAGCGGACGCTGGGAGGAGAAGGCCGCCGAGGGGCCGCTGCTCGGTGTGTACGACGGCGCCCAGTTCGATCCCGTGAAGGGCTCGCTGCGTCCGGGTGACGTGTTGATGCTGTTCACGGACGGACTGGTGGAAACCTCCGACCGCGACATCGTCGAGGGCATCGACCGCCTGACCGGCGAGGCCGACCGCTATGTCGCGGGTGGCTTCCACGGCGCCGCCTGGCACCTCATCGAGTCCGTCGCGAAGGACGTCAACGACGACCGCGCCCTCCTGCTCATCTGCCGCAAGACATCGGCGAACGGCCGCTGAGCCAGGGCGTCCGGCCGGACCGGACTGTCCGGCCGGGCGGACCGGCTCCCCGGCCGGCGCCTTCCGCCGGGCCGGCTCGCCCCGCAGAGCCGGGCGGACCGGACGCGGTGCCGCGGCCCGCCGAACCACGTGGCACCTGTCCGTGCAGCCAGGACGCGTACGGTTCCCGGCCCTCCGGCGTCGCGCCCGGTACGGCCGCCGCCGCACCCTCCCGGGCGGCCGCGCCGGTGAGCGTCCACGGCACCCCCCGCCCGGGGCCCCGCCGCTGAGGGCGCGATCGTCCCGGCCTGCTCGACGAGGGCGGTCCGGCCGGTGACGGCGATGGCCGCTCCGCGGCAGGGGACACTGGAGGGGTGACCGAGACGCAACTCACCCTGGCGGAGGTCGAGGCCGTCGCGCGCGCCGCCCACAAGGGGCAGACCGACAAGGCGGGGCGGCCGTACGCCGAGCACCTCGCGGCCGTCGCCGAGGGCGTCCGTGCCCGCGGCGGTGACCAGGAGCAGATCGCGGCGGCCTGGCTGCACGACTCGATCGAGGACGACGCGCTCACCCGGGAGTGGCTGGCCGCGGCCGCCCTGGCCCCGCGCACCAAGGCCATCGTGGACGCCCTCACCAAGCGGCCGGGGGAGGAGCCCGGGGAGTACGCCCGCCGGATCCTCGCCACCCCCGGCGCGCTGGTGGTGAAGGAGTCCGACCTGGCGCACAACGCCGACCCGGGACGGCTGGCCGTCCTGCCCGAGGCGACCCGGAGACGGCTGACCGAGAAGTACGCCCGGATGCGCGCGCTTCTCGGCCTGGACCGACCGACTAGGCGCTGACCTTCTCGCGCTCGCGTTCCTTCCGCTCCCGCTCCCGGGCCAGTTCGGCCGCGTCCTGCTTGAACGCCCACTCCATCTTCGGCTCCATCGCGAAGCGGAAGACGCGCTGGACCGGCTTGGTGCACAGCAGCGTGACGGCGGCGGCCGCGAGGACGGTGACGGCGACCGCGCCGAGGGCCCCGTACCGCTGGGCGAGGTCGAACCCGCCCGCGTAGAGAGAGCTCTTGACCACGAAGCCGTGGAGCAGATAGCCGTACAGCGTTCCCGCGCCGAGCGCGGTGAACCACGTCCGGCGGCCCGGCACCCAGGCGAGGAAGCAGGCGGTCAGCAGCAGCGCGCAGCCGAACATGGCCAGCGTCATCAGCGGTCCGGTCCACCAGGGGGCACCGAGATCCTGCGCGCTGCTCTGCCGGTAGAACCACCCGCCGTCCACGCGCGGTACGGTCCACCAGCCGATGACCAGCGCCGCGGCGAACACCGGTACGGATGCCACCCGCACCCACCGTTGCCGTATCAGCGTGAAGTGCTCGGGCTTCAGCAGCAGACCGAGCACGAAGCAGGGCAGGAACTGCAGGACGCGGCCGAGGTCCAGATTGTCGTCGATCCCCCGGGAGACCGATCCGACCATGGCGATCCCGAGGGCGATGGGCAGCGGCCAGCGCACCAGCTTCCACATGGGCGTGGTCAGGCGCCAGATGAACAGCGCGCACAGGAACCACGTCAGGTAGTAGGGGGAGACGAGGCTGATCGGGTCGGTGGCCTGGCCCGCGTAGCGCCTGAACAGCGAATAGGCGATCTGGAACAGCAGGTAGGGCACCGCGATACCGGTGATCAGCCGCTTCAGCCGGTCCGGGCGCATGTCGAAACTGCGCGAGAAGTAGCCGGAGATGACGATGAACGCCGGCATGTGGAACGTGTACACGACGTTGTACAGGCCTTCGAGGACCCGGTTGTCGGTCTTGATCGCCGACCAGGAGTGCCCCAGTGCCACCAACACGATCGCCAGGTACTTGGCGTTGTCGAAGAACGCGTCGCGCTGTCTGCCCGGTCTGTCGGTCGGTGACCGCCTCTCCTGCGTACTCGCCGGGGTGCGCGGACCGGGCACTGCGCCCACCGGCGACTGTGCCGGGGGGAGCGGCCTGCGGTTGTGACCGGGGGACGGGGCAGCGTCAAACATCTCAGGCACCCTAGCGTCGGCCGTGGGATTCCGTAAAACCCGCGCTCTTTTTCATGGTTATCACGCCCGGGTACCCCGGAATTCGTTCAACTCGCCATCACCGTCGACGTGATGATGGGTACACAGGTGTCGTCCGTTCACCCCGGATGTACCGATTAATCCAGACTAACTCGGGCATACGGCGCCTCGGTGTTATGTACTTCGAATCGCCGCCCGCATGGTGCGTGGATATGGAAACGAACTGCCGTGAATTCGTGGGGATTCAGTGCCCGGGCGTCCCGTCGTATTCCTGTGCGAGGTGTCGCGCGGGCGATCAGTTCCCCGACGTTGTGTCACGGGCCGCATACCGGAGCCGGGTTGGTGGCACGATGGTTCTGTCGGGGGTGTGCGGGCCGTACCCCCGGGCCGGCAGAGCGGACCGACCGAGGGTGTGATCAGTTGTGGCCATTTCACTGTCCGTGGTGCTTCTGTTGGCGATCATCCTGGTGGTGCTTGTCCGAGGGGGGAACATCAAGGCGGGCCCCGCGATCGTCGCGATCCTCTTCGGTTTCTTCCTCGCCTCGACCGGCATGGCGCCGTCCATCAACCGGTTCCTGAACTCCATAGCGGAGTCCATCAACTCGATCAGGTTCTGACCCGGCGGGGGGCCGGCAGATTCTGGACAACTGAACCAACGGGGGATGTAAGGGCATGGCGCTGCGCGACTCCGACCCGGCGGAGGTCGGCGGCTACCGGATCGAGGACCGCCTCGGCAGCGGCGGCATGGGCGTGGTCTACCTCGCCCGCTCCGCGTCCGGCCGCCGGCTCGCCGTGAAGGTCGTCCACGGCCAGTACGCCGACGACGACGAGTTCCGTACCCGCTTCCGCCGCGAGGTGGCCGCCGCCCGCCAGGTCAGCGGTGCCTTCACGGCACCCGTGGTGGACGCGGACGCCGACGGGCCGCGCCCCTGGATGGCCACGCTCTACATCCCCGCCGAGGACCTCGGCACCCACGTCCGCCGCCACGGCCCGCTCCCGCCGCACCGGCTGCGCGACCTCGCCGCCGGCCTCGCCGAGGCGCTGCGCGACATCCACCGCGCCGGAGTGGTCCACCGGGACCTGAAACCGGCCAACGTCATGCTCGCCGAGGACGGCCCCCGGGTCATCGACTTCGGCATCTCCCGCGCCACCGAGGCCGCCGCCATGGACGCCCTGACCCAGACCGGCCGCGTGATGGGCACCCCGCCCTTCATGTCCCCCGAGCAGTTCGCCGCCCCGCACGAGGTCGGCCCGGCCACCGACATCTTCTCCCTCGGCGCCGTCCTCGTCTACGCCGCCACCCGGCGCGGCCCCTTCGACAGCGCGAGCCCCTGGGAGACGGCGACACGCGTCGTCGAGGGACGCGCCGACCTCGACGGCGTCCCGGACGAGCTGCTCCCCGCCGTCCGCCTCTGCCTGGAGAGGCACCCCAAGTCCCGGCCCACCCCCGACGAGCTGCTGCGCCTGCTCCGCGACGGCCGGCTGCCCGACCGGGACCCGGCGCCCGAAGCGGACGCGCCCGAAGCGGACGCGGCCGGACCGCGGAACCGGCCCGGACAGGAGACCCGGCCCCAGCCCGGGCCGTCGCGCCGGCGCGGGTGGTGGCCGGCGGCCGTGGCCGCCGCCGTACTGGCCGCCGTGGCCGCCACCACCTCCGTCCTCGCCCGCGACGGCGGCAGCGCCGCGCACGCCCTGCCGGCCGGCTGGCACACCTGGCACCGGCAGGCCGTGGACCCCACGGCCAAGAACCCGAACGCCATGGGCCCGAGCGGCCCCTTCAGCCGCTGCGTCACCTCGCGGCAGTCGCTGCTGTGCGCCGGCGACGGCATCATGGCCGCCCGGTTCGACCTCGCCGACGGCCGCAACGCCTGGACCCGCCCCATGGACCCCACGCCCGCCGAGACCACGACCAGCGGCGGAGGCACGATCATCGGCACCCGCCCCGGCGGCGTGTACGTCTTCGGCGCCGACGACCGTGACATCAGGACCGGCAAGGCGGAGCCGGACAGCCGGACCCGCTACACCGTGCAGGCCCTGGACACGGCCACCGGCAAGCCGGTCTGGAAGACCGTCGTCGCCGACGACGTCAACGGCATCGGACCGGACTCCGGCGGCGCCGTCGCCACCCCGGCGGGCGTCATCACGACCTACGGCGACGCCTCCGACTCCTACGCCCTCCTCGACGCCGCGCACGGCAGGGTCCGCTGGCACCACCGGCTGCCCTACGGCATGGGCGACACCGGGGACTGCCTGCTGAGCGGCGCCGGCGGGAAGGCGTACCTGGTGTGCCACACCCCCGACGACGAGGGCGACACCGACCACACCACCATCGCCCAGCTCGACCCCATCACCGGAAAGGCCCGCTGGACCCGGACGGCCAAGGGCGGGGTGTACCTGTTCGGCCAGGCGCGGGGCCACCTGGTGCTGGGCGCCGACCCGCTCATGGGGAAACTGAGCGCCCTGACCCTCGTCGACCTCTCCTCGCGCGTCGTGACGACCGTACGGCTGACCGCCCCGAAGGCCGCCGCGGGCGCCTGCCTGGTCCGCGGCACCCTCTATCTCACCCTCGGCAGCGGCAGCGTCCGCGCCGTCGACCCGGACACCGGACGGCAGCTGTGGCAGAGCAACTCCACCGTCGAACAGCCAGGCCCGCCCACCGCCTCCGCCACCCGGCTCTACCTGGCCTCGCCCACCGGCCGGCTGGCCGCCCTTGACCTGCGCACCGGCCGGGTCACGGGCACACTCCCCGGCCGTGACGACAGCGACACCACCGGCTCCTCCGACACCCCCGCGCCCCCCGTCCTGTCCGGAGACGCCCTCTACGTCCCCTACGGCATGCGCTCGGTCTACACCGTGGACGTCAAGGACCTCTGAACGCGCCAGGGGCCCGGCACCGCCGAAGCGGAAACCGGGCCCCTGGACCGAACAGAGCGGGCGACGGGAATCGAACCCGCGTAGCCAGTTTGGAAGATCGCGTATGTGGATCCCGCCTGAGCTGGCAAAACGCTGACCTGCGCGTTCCTGGGCTGCGCGCCGTGGTTCCCCGTTGCTCCCCGTCGGTCGCCGCCCTATCGGGCACGCATGGGGCACGGTGGCTGGCTGCGTGCGGCTACGACGACAGAGTCGGCTTCCTGCGCCGGGCGAATCGACGGCAGGCTACCCAGAGGTTGATCAAGAACAGCACTGACCCGGCGATGGGCCAGCCCACTGACCCACCGTCGCGGTAGGTCTCGATACCGATCACCAGCAGTAGTGAACCGACCGCCACGCCCATCAGGTCGAGGAAGATGTCTGCCTGCGTCGCGATCTTCGAAAGGTTGACCACGGCTTGAACGTGACAGGTAAACGTGGTCGCCGCCAAGGTCGAGTGCTCTGCCGGCAGCTGCACCTTGCCACGCCCCCCTCGACCGGTCAGCCGACCACCCCGCCACGGCACCACTTCAGGGATCGATTCCCCGGCCGCAGGCGAGTCCGGCTGCCATTACAGGCAAAGCGGTCATAAAATCTGCATGAATGGGCGCAATCGGACATAAAACGGAATAGACTGGGCATTGTGCAGCCAAGGGGTGCATCACCGGGACAGTCCCGACGCCAGGAGAATCTCAATGACCTACGGAACGATGGCCGCTCCCGAGCCCAACCCCCGCGCCAACGCCGCTTTGGCTGCCGACTGCGAGGTGTGCAACGGCTGGGGAAGCGTGATCACTTTCGAAGGGCGGCACGAACTGTGTCAGACCTGCCAGTCCCCCACGGAACGCGAGTGCCACGACAGCAGCTGATTTCAGGGGGTGCCAGGTCCATGCATGCATTCTGGATCAACAACTTCTTGTCCATGTGCGGGTCGCGCCAGACAGAGCGGTCGGCGCAGCGACTTTGGCCGGGAGCTGCTTTGGCGCGAGTGATCATGGCCCCGTAAGCTTCCGGCGCGTCGGGCAGTCTGTGGTCAGTTCGGCCGCGTTCGAAAGCTGCCTCGGGTCGCCACCAAGCTCGCTACGTCGGCCCTGACGGGCTGCTGAGGCCCGCTCCCGAGACCTTCCGCACCAAGCGGGACGCGGACGACTGGCTGGCCGACAAGCAGTCGGAGTTGCGCCGTGGCGACTGGCAGGACCCGGACGCGGGCAAGGTGTCGTTCGGCTCGTACGCCGCTGCCTGGATCGAGGAACGCGAGCTGACCGCCACCACACGGCAGCTCTACGGTTCGCTGCTGCGTCAGCACCTTGAGCCCGCCCTCGGCACTGTCAGCGTCGCGGAGATCTCACCCCCGCTCGTGCGGCGCTGGCGTGCCGACAAGCTGGCGTCCGGTACTGGTCCGACGACCGTGGCCAAGGCCTACGCCCTTGCTGCGCGCGATCATGGGGCCGTCGATGACCAGATGATCAGGCGCAACCCGTGCACGATCAAGGGCGCGAGCACCGTGCACACCCCGGAGCGGCCGACCGCCACCGTGCAAGAGGTGTACGACCTGGCCGACGCGATCCAGCCGCGCTATCGGGCGCTCGTACTGATGGCCGGCTTCCTCGGCCTGCGCTGGGGCGAGCTGATCGGGCTGCACCGCCGGGATGTCGACCTCGACCACGGCACCGTGCGTGTCCGCCGGGCCGTCGCGGAGCTGAACAACGGCCAGCGGCAGATCAAGGCCCCCAAGAGCGCGGCGGGCAAGCGGACGGTGACGATCCCGGCCGCGATCGTCTCCGACATCCACGATCACTTGGAGCGGTTCGCGGAGCCCGGTGCGGACGGCCGGGTCTTCGTCGGCGCCAAGGGGGCGACTCCGCGCCGGAACCACTTCAACCGGCTGTGGCACAAGGCCGGCGAGGATGCCGGGATCAAGGGCCTGCACTTCCATGATCTTCGGCACACGGCAACACCCTCGCCGCCTCGACCGGGGCCAGCACGCGAGAGCTGATGGCGCGCATGGGGCACAGCACCGCCCGCGCCGCGCTGATCTATCAGCACGCCAGTGCCGACCGAGACCGGCTGATCGCCGACGCGCTGAGCGCCCTGGTCGACAAGGGGCGCGGGAAGACCCGAACGGGGGACGAGAAGCAAGATTCAGAGCCCGAGGGGCACGCGGGGGGGGGGCACGCCCGGCTGAACAGCTCGGGGAACGACCGAAGGCCCAGGGGCAGTAAATTCACTGCGTACCTGGGCCTTCGCCGTACAGAGCGGGCGACGGGAATCGAACCCGCGTAGCTAGTTTGGAAGACTAGGGCTCTACCATTGAGCTACGCCCGCAACAGTGCGCCGCAGGTCCGTGACCGCGGCACTGCAGGCATCGTAGCGGGTCGCCCACCACCGAGGCCAACGTGTTGCCCGACGCGCGGGCCGCGCCCGGGCCACGCCGACCGCCGCCGTCAATCCGGCCGACGGATCCGGCCGGGGCATGTACCCTACGTGTCGCACCAGACGGGGTGTGGCGCAGCTTGGTAGCGCGTCCGCTTTGGGAGCGGAAGGCCGTGGGTTCAAATCCCGCCACCCCGACCACCGGTTCGTGACGTCACGATGATCGCCTTTTGGGGCGCTGACCGGCTGCGGTTACTATGCAAGCTGCGCGCCCGTGTGTCCCGGCCCACTCGGCCTACGAACTCCTCCGGGCGGCGAAATCCGCCGGACCAGTCTGGCTCCGGCAGAAACCAAGAAGTCAGCCACAAGGAGACCGAACCGTGAAGAGCGCCGTGGAGACCCTGAACCCGACCCGGGTTCGGCTCACTGTCGAGGTGCCCTTCGAGGAGCTCAAGGACAGCCTCGACGCGGCGTACAAGAAGATCAACCAGCAGGTCACGGTGAAGGGCTTCCGCAAGGGCAAGATCCCGGCCCGGGTCATCGACCAGCGGTTCGGCCGCGGTGCGGTGCTGGAGGAGGCCGTCAACGACGCGCTGCCGAAGTTCTACACGGAGGCGGTCAACGAGGCCGAGCTGAGCCCGCTGGGCCAGCCCGAGGTCGACATCACCGAGCTGAAGGACGGCGAGACGCTGAACTTCACCGCCGAGGTCGACGTCCGCCCCGCCCTGGAGATCCCGGACTACTCCGGTATCGAGGTCGAGGTCGACGCCGTCGAGGTCACCGACGAGGACATCGAGAAGTCGGTCGAGCAGCTGCGCGAGCGCTTCGCCTCCACCTCCCCGGTCGAGCGTGCCGCCGAGGACGGCGACGTCGTCACCGTCGACCTGGAGGCCAAGGTCGACGGCGAGGTGCTCGAGGACGGCATCGCCAACGGCGTCTCCTACACCATCGGCTCCGGTGAGCTGCTGGAGGGCATCGACGACGCCGTCAAGGGTCTGTCCGCCGGTGAGGAGGCCACCTTCACCTCCGAGCTGAAGGGCGGCTCCGCCGCGGGCAAGGAGGCCGAGGTCACCGTCAAGGTCACCCAGGTCGCCGCCCGTGAGCTGCCCGAGCTGGACGACGAGTTCGCGCAGCTCGCCTCGGAGTTCGACACCCTGGACGAGCTGAAGGCCGACAGCCGCAAGCGCCTGGCCAACATGAAGCAGTTCGACCAGGCCACCCAGGCCCAGGAGCGCGTCCTGGAGAAGCTCCTCGAGCTGGTCGAGGTCCCCGTCCCCGAGAAGCTGCTCGAGGACGAGGTCAACACCCGCAAGCACAACCTGGAGCACCACCAGCTCGGCCAGATGGGCCTCGACCTCGACAAGTACCTGGAGATCCAGGGCAAGACCGCCGAGGAGTTCGAGACCGAGACCCGCGAGGCCGCGGTCAAGGGCATCAAGACCCAGTTCGTCCTCGACGAGCTGGTCAAGAAGGAGAACCTCAACGTCAACCAGGAGGAGCTCACCGAGCACCTCATGCGGCGTGCGGCCTCCTCCGGCATGTCCCCCGACCAGTTCGCCCAGGCCGTCGTCGAGGGCGGCCAGGTGCCGCTCCTGGTCGGCGAGGTCGCCCGCGGCAAGGCCCTGGCCGTCGTGGTCGAGGCCGCCACGGTGAAGGACACCAACGGCGAGATCATCGACCTGGACGACGAGGAGGAGGAGACCGAGGCCGAGACCCCGGCCGCCGAGGCCTCCGAGTCCACCGAGGAGAACACCGAGGGCTGAGCCCTGCGGCGCCTCTGAAGCGTGTACGACGGGCCCCTGGGACTTTCCCCGGGGCCCGTCGCCGTACCAGGACGGGCGGCCGGCCCGAAGGGGCACGGGGCTGTATGGGCGTGTGCCGCCGCCGCGGGGCGCGACAAGGCCCCCCACGCACCGGGGGCCCGGCGACAGCCGCACGCCCGCCACCAACCGGGCCCAGCCCCCGGGCGGAGCCTCTACGCCCCCGGCGAACACCACCATCTCCGGGATTCCCCGAAGGGACCCGCGCGTTAGGGTCCATGAATACGGGGGCAGGGGAGTCTCCTGAAAGCCCCCGCCAAGCCTCCCGCAGGACGACGTGAGACGGCCCGGCGCCGTCGTAAGACGAGCAGGTGGATACGTGACGAATCTGATGCCCTCAGCCGCCGGCGAGCCTTCCATCGGTGGTGGCCTCGGCGACCAGGTCTACAACCGGCTGCTCAACGAGCGGATCATCTTCCTCGGCCAGCAGGTTGACGACGACATCGCCAACAAGATCACCGCACAGCTGCTGCTCCTTGCCGCCGACCCGGTCAAGGACATCTACCTCTACATCAACAGCCCCGGCGGCTCGGTGACGGCCGGCATGGCGATCTACGACACCATGCAGTACATCCCGAACGACGTGGTCACGATCGCCATGGGCATGGCTGCCTCGATGGGCCAGTTCCTGCTCACCGGCGGCGCCGCCGGCAAGCGCTTCGCGCTGCCCCACGCCGACATCATGATGCACCAGGGCTCCGCGGGCCTCGGCGGTACGGTCTCGGACATCAAGATCCAGGCCGAGTACCTGCTGCGAACCAAGAAGCGCATGTCCGAGCTGACCGCGCAGCACTCCGGCCAGACCGTCGAGGCGATCATCCGCGACGGCGACCGCGACCGCTGGTTCACCCCGGAAGAGGCCAAGGAGTACGGTCTCATTGACGAGATCATCACGCACGCCTCGGGTGTTCCGGGAGGCGGCGGCACCGGTGCCTGACCGGCCCGGCCACGCCACGCACCGCCGAGACCCCAGCCCCCAGAACGCCACCAGGACGGTGAACACCCCATGAGCAACTTCCCCGGCGCCGCCAGCGGCACGTACGAAGGGCCCCGGCCCGAGAGCCGTTACGTCATCCCGCGCTTCGTCGAGCGCACCTCCCAGGGCATCCGCGAGTACGATCCGTACGCGAAGCTCTTCGAGGAGCGCGTGATCTTCCTGGGCGTCCAGATCGACGACGCCTCCGCCAACGACGTCATGGCGCAGCTGCTGTGCCTGGAGTCGATGGACCCGGACCGGGACATCTCGATCTACATCAACAGCCCCGGTGGCGACATGACCGCCCTCACGGCGATCTACGACACCATGCAGTTCGTGAAGCCCGACATCCAGACGGTCTGCATGGGCCAGGCGGCCTCCGCCGCGGCCATCCTGCTCGCCGCCGGTACCCCGGGCAAGCGCATGGCGCTGCCGAACTCCCGTGTGCTGATCCACCAGCCGGCCGGCTCCACGGGCCGTGGCCAGCTCTCCGACCTGGAGATCATCGCCAGGGAGTTCACCCGGATGCGTGAGCAGCTGGAAGACATGCTGGCCAAGCACTCGAACCAGCCGCTCGAGAAGATCCGCGAGGACATCGAGCGCGACAAGATCCTCACGGCCGAGGAAGCGCTGCAGTACGGCCTCGTCGACCAGATCATCTCCACCCGCAAGCTGAACAACTCCGAGGTCCGCTGACCCGGAGGACGTACTTTCTGCCCCTCTTGGCACGGTGCACGTCAAAGTGAACCCTGCCAAGGGGGGCCCGAACACCGGGCCCGGCAAGGTACCGTCGGACATAAGGCAGCACCAGGAGCCGCTGGACCTCCGGGTCCAGTCGTCTCCCAGGCGAAGGGGAAGCACACCGTGGCACGCATCGGTGACGGCGGCGATCTGCTCAAGTGCTCGTTCTGCGGCAAGAGCCAGAAGCAGGTCAAGAAGCTCATCGCAGGTCCCGGTGTGTACATCTGCGACGAGTGCATCGACCTCTGCAACGAGATCATCGAGGAAGAACTCGCGGAGACCAGCGAGGTCCGCTGGGAGGAGCTGCCGAAGCCCCGCGAGATCTACGAGTTCCTCGAGGGCTATGTGGTCGGCCAGGAAGCGGCCAAGAAGGCGCTCTCCGTCGCGGTGTACAACCACTACAAGCGGGTCCAGGCGGGTGAGAACGGCGGCGGGAGCCGTGACGACGCCATCGAGCTGGCGAAGTCCAACATTCTCCTGCTGGGCCCCACGGGCTCCGGCAAGACCCTCCTCGCGCAGACCCTGGCGCGGATGCTGAACGTCCCGTTCGCGATCGCCGACGCCACGGCGCTGACCGAGGCGGGCTACGTCGGCGAGGACGTCGAGAACATCCTCCTGAAGCTCATCCAGGCGGCCGACTACGACGTCAAGAAGGCCGAGACCGGGATCATCTACATCGACGAGATCGACAAGGTGGCCCGCAAGAGCGAGAACCCGTCGATCACCCGCGATGTCTCCGGTGAGGGCGTGCAGCAGGCCCTGCTGAAGATCCTCGAGGGCACCACGGCCTCGGTCCCTCCGCAGGGCGGCCGCAAGCACCCCCACCAGGAGTTCATCCAGATCGACACGACGAACGTCCTGTTCATCGTGGGCGGTGCCTTCTCGGGGCTGGAGAAGATCATCGAGTCCCGGGCCGGCGCCAAGGGCATCGGCTTCGGCGCGACGATCCTCTCCAAGCGTGAGCTGGACGCCAAGGACGTCTTCGAGGACGTCATGCCGGAGGACCTGGTCAAGTTCGGCATGATCCCCGAGTTCATCGGCCGCCTCCCCGTGATCACGAGCGTCCACAACCTGGACCGCGAGGCCCTGCTCCAGATCCTGGTGGAGCCCCGCAACGCCCTGGTCAAGCAGTACCAGCGCCTCTTCGAACTCGACGGTGTGGAGCTGGACTTCGAGCGCCAGGCGCTGGAGGCCATCGCCGACCAGGCCATCCTCCGCCAGACCGGCGCCCGCGGCCTGCGCGCCATCATGGAGGAGGTTCTCCAGGGCGTGATGTACGAGGTCCCGTCCCGCAAGGACGTCGCCCGCGTGGTCATCACCGCCGACGTGGTCCTCTCCAACGTCAACCCGACCCTGATCCCGAGGGACGCACGGGGGCGGGGCTCGGGCGAGCAGAAGACGGCGTAACAGCCCCGTACGACGCCGAAGGGGCGTCCCGGCCGGAATACCTCGGCGGGGACGCCCCTTCGGCGTGTCGGCGACGCTCAGGCCGTCGCTCAGGCGGTCGCTACGGCGACGTGTCGGCGACGCTCAGGCGGCCGCTCAGGCGGCCGCTACGGCGCCGGAGCGGTGCAGGGCGGTGCACACGGCCCTGAGCGAAGCGGTCTCCGTGTCCGGCGCGAAGCCGCAGCCCCAGTGCGGCCGGCCGTCGACAGCGCAGCGCACGTACGCGAGGGTGCCCTCGACCCCGGCCAGGGTGATCCGCTGGCGGCTGTGCTCCAGCACCTCCACCGGCCGCCCGTCGCCCCCGAGCGCGTCGGCGAACGCGGCCGGCACGTCCGCGCCCGAACCGCTCACCGCGTGGGACTCGCCGTCCACGGCGACCTCCGCCTTCAGCGCGGTCACCCCCGACGGCCCCGCCGACGTCTCGTACCACAGCAGCACGACCCGCGGGGCTTCGGGCAGCAGCTCCCCCGCGAACACCGTCCACAACTCCGCCGCCGGCACCTCCCGGCCCTCTCCGTCGGACAGAGCCTGTACCAGGGCCGACACCTCCGCCTGGAGTCCGCGGGGCAGCCGCAGGCCGTACTGCGAGCCGAGGAGGAAGTCCACAGCGCCCTTCCCCGACTGGCTGTTGACGCGGATGATCGCCTGGTAGGAGCGCCCGATGTCCCTGGGGTCGACGGGCAGATACGGCACGTCCCAGCCGAACTCGGCCAGTGGTACGCCCCGTTCCGCCGCATCCCGCTCCAGCGCCCTCAGCCCCTTGTTGATGGCGTCCTGGTGGGAGCCGGAGAACGAGGTGTGCACCAGCTCACCGGCGTAGGGGTACCGCTCGTGCACCCGCATCCGGGTGCAGTCCTCCGCCGCCTCGCGGACCGAGTCGATGTCGGAGAGGTCGACCTGCGGGTCCACGCCCTGCGTCATCAGGTTCAGCGCCAGGATGACCAGGCAGACGTTGCCGGTGCGCTCGCCGTTGCCGAACAGGCAGCCCTCGATGCGGTCCGCCCCGGCGAGCAGCCCCAGTTCGGCGGCGGCCACCCCGGTGCCACGGTCGTTGTGCGGGTGCAGTGACAGGCACACGTGTTCGCGCCGGGTCAGGTTCCGGCTCATCCACTCGACCTGGTCGGCGAACAGATTGGGGGTCGAACACTCCACCGTCGACGGCAGGTTGAGGATGATCTCCCGGTTCCGGTCCGGCTCCCACACGTCCATGACGGACTCGCAGATCTCCAGCGCGAAGTCCAGCTCCGTCTGCGAGAACGACTCGGGCGAGTACTGGAAGCCGATCCGTCCGGGATGCCGGTCGGCCAGCTCCCGGCAGAGCCGGGCGTGGTCCACGGCCAGCCGGACGACACCCGCCCGGTCCGTGCCGAAGACCACCCGGCGCTGCGTCGACGAGGTTGAGTTGTACAGGTGGGCGATGGCCTGCGGGGCCCCCTCCAGCGCGTCGAACGTGCGCCGTATCAGGTCCTCGCGGGCCGGCACGATGGCCTGGACGAGCACGTCCTCGGGGATCTCCGCGTCCTCGATCAGCCGGCGGACGAACGCGAACTCGGTGTCGCTGGCGGCCGGGAAGCCGACCTCGATCTCCTTGTAGCCCAGCCGCACCAGCAGCCGGAACAGGCGCGTCTTGCGTTCCAGGTCCATCGGGACCGGGAGGGCCTGGTTGCCGTCCCGCAGGTCGGTGGAGAGCCAGCGCGGCGCCCGGGTCAGGCGCCGCGCCGGCCAGGTGCGGTCGGCCAGGTCCACCGTGGGGGCCGGCCGGTAGCGCGCGTACGGCAATGAGGTGGATCGCTGCCGGGGGAAGTCCACCGGAAACGTGTCTTTGCTCATGAGCTTTCTCCTCGTAACGGATGTGCTCGGCTCATGGGGGCACGGCGAACCGTCCGGCGCTTCCTCGGGCCGGTCAGTCGGTCTCGCTGCCCGGTTGCTGCCTCCGGGCCACCCGCAGGGCGTCGGGGCCGCAGGCCAGGGCCCCGATGGCGATGGCGCCGATGGGCAGGGCCATGCCGAGCCGCAGGGCGTCGGCATAGGCGGCCGACGCGTCCGGCGCGCGGCCCGCCATGCGCTGCTCGATCAGCAGGTTGACCAGGGTCACCGCGATGACCGGACCGAGCTGGCGCACGGTGTTCAGCACGCCGGACGCCGCCCCCGCCAGGCGGGGCGGCATCCCGCGCATGGCGACCGCGGCCATCGGGGCGATGAGCAGGCCGTTGCCGAGCCCGATGACCACCATGGGCGGCAGGAACCGGGCCCAGGCCGTGTCGACGTCCATGACCATGGTCGTCCACACCATGCCGATGACGGTCAGGACCAGGCCGGCCAGCAGGATCGAGCGCGCCTCGAACCGGTCCGTGAACCGGCCGGCGAACGGCGCGAGCGCGGTCGAGATCAACGCCGGAGGGGCCAGGGCGAAACCGGCACGCAGGGCGCTGAAGCCCAGCACGGACTGGAAGTACAGGGTCAGCAGCAGCATCAGCGCGATGATCCCGAAGGCCACGGAGGCCGCCACCACCAGCATCGCCGCGTAGTTCCGGTCCTTGAACAGCGCGAACGGCACGAGCGGCTCCGACTCCTGCCGGCGCCGTTCGTGCACCACGAACCCGGCGCCGAGCACGAGCGAGGCGGCCAGCTGGACGAACACCCAGGGTGCCCAGTCGTAACGCTCGCCCTCCATGAGCGGGAAGGTGAGACAGAACAGCCAGGCCGCGGACAGGACGATCCCGCCCAGGTCGAGCCGGTGCCGGCGGTCGAAGCGGAGGTCGGGCACCGCCAGCAGGGTCAGCACGACGGCCGCGGCGCCCACCGGGACGTTCACATAGAAGATCCACTGCCAGCTCAGCGCGGTGACGAGCACACCGCCCAGGGAGGGGCCGACGACGGCGGCGACACCACCGACGGCCCCCCACACCCCGAGCGCCAGCCCGCGCCGCTCCGCCGGGAACAGGCTGACGATCATCGACATGGTCTGCGGCAGCAGGAGCGCGGCACCGAGGCCCTGGAACGCGCGTGCGGTGATCAAGGCCCCGATGCTGTCCGCCAGACCGCAGACCAGGCTGAACACCGTGAAGACGATGACGCCCAGGAGGAAGAGCCGGCGGGGACCGTACAGGTCACCCAGCCGTCCCGCCGTGATCAACAGGACGGCCACCACCAGGACATAGGCGTTGACCGCCCACAGCACGTCGCCGAGCGACGCGCCTAAGTCCTGCCGGATGTCGGGGATGGCGATGTTGACGATCGACACGTCGAGCATCGTCAGGAAGAAACCGAGGGCGAGCACGATCAGGCTCGTCCATGGATTCGTCCGCCACCCTTGTGGTGCGTTGGCCTTCTGCTGGACTGATGTCATGCGTCCCTCCACAGAGCCGGTGGCACCTTGTTGGTGCGCTCCACCCGGCTGATTCTCCCCACTCGACGTGCCGTGATCGAGCCCGGATAGCGCGCGTGCACGGCGGCCAGGTGGTAGAACGCGGAGGTCAAGTGCTGCCGTACGTCGTCGGGTTCGGCGCCGCCGGTGAACTCCAGGGTGAGCGCGGTGGCCGCCTTCAGCTCGTCGGTGGCCCGGGTCAGCACCAGCTGGGCCTCGTCCACGCCGGGCAGCGTACGGGCCCGGGCGAGTACCTCACCGACGCTGAACAGGGCACTGCGCAGACTTACCGCGTCGTCGGCACGGCCCAGCACCCGCAGCGCGTCCGGCCGGCCGCAGCGGCACTCGGCGGCCGCCAGCCTGTCCCCGAGCCGGTAACGCACGGTCGGCATGGTCCAGCCGTCCCCGATCCGGGTGAGCAGGGCGCCCGCCTCCTCCAGCTCCAGCACCTGATCCGGCATCAGATGCAGCGTCTGCAGGTCGCAGGCCGGGGTGTTGGTGCCGATGATGTACGTCTCCACGGAGCCGTAGTTGGCCCAGAAGCCCGCGTCGGGGAAGGCCTTGACGACAGTGCTGTGCTTGGCGTCCGTCCAGGGCTCGGCCATCCAGATGATGCCGCGGACCGGCAGCTGTTCGCCGGCCAGCAGGACGCCCTCGGCGAAGTCCGCGAGCGCCGTCGGAGTGCCGGCGAGGGTATCCACGCCGATCTCCCGGAACAGGGCCAGCCAGCCGCCGACGTCCTCCGGGGCGAACGGCCCGGAGGGTACGACGGTGCAGCCGACGTGTTCGGCGAGGGTCTGCATGTAGTAGTGGGAGGCCCACAGGCGGCCGGGGTTGAACAGGTTGAGCATGACGCTGTCCTGCGTCAGCGGCCGCCACTGCTCCAGCAGCCGCCCGCACGCCTGGTGGTAGGGCACGTACGTCAGCTTCGGCTTGCCGGTGGTGCCCCCGCTCGACATCACGACCGCGCCCCGCCCGGGCGCCGCCTGCCGGGTGACCTCCAGGATCTCCTTCGGGCCGGTCACCGCCAGATCGGCCAGCCGGGAGGCGCCCGCCGGCACCTGGGCACCGCCACGGGTCTGCAGCTCCCGGGCCCGGGCCAGCACGTCCTGCCAGGCCAGGTCGCCTATGACCGCGGTCATGCGGCGGCCTGCGCTCGCTCGGCGATCCAGCGGGCGTGGGCGGCGATGTAGGCGCGGAAGCGGCCCTCGATGACCAGGCGCTGGATCTTGGCGACCTCCTCGGTGGGGGCGTAACCGCACGCCCCGTCCGGCTCGACCTCCGACAGCCAGAACTGCTTGCCGTCCCACAGGAAGTCGGCGCAGAAGTACGGCATGTCCAGCTTGCCGGCGATGTAGTCGATGGAGCTTTCCAGCTCCTCGGGCAGCTCGGGGTACTCCAGCCGCCCGCCGTTGACCAGGTTGGCGGTGAGCGAGGCGCCCTGCGGGATGCGCTGCAGCACCGTGTGGGCCTTGCCGTCGATGACGTACACCCGGAAGTCGTTGACACCCTCGCCGAGGTAGGGCTGCACGACCAGAGCCGTGTCGGCCCCGCCGGCCAGCCCGATGACACCACGCAGCTCGTGGTCGTTGCGCACGAGGCACACACCCTGCCCCATGCCCCAGTAGGCGGGCTTGACCAGCAGGGGGTACGTGAGGCCGGCCAGAGCGGGCTCGTAGTGCCGGCTGATGGAGTCGCGACCCGATCCGATGCGGACGGTGGGCACCCGGGGGACCGGGCAGTCCCGCAGGAAGAGCATCGTCGCCATCTTGTCGGTCGTGATGTACGACATGTGCGGGTGGATCGGCAGGTAGAACCCGGCCTGTTCCAGGATCGAGTACGCGAAGAGCTGGTTGCAGACCTCGGGAACCTGGTGCGGCAGCGACCACAGCGAGGTCACCAGGATGGTGTCCTCCGGGGTGATCCGCTCGCCGTCCAGGAAGACGCCGGGCTCGCCGTCCGTGGTGGCGTCGACCGCGAGCGCCTCGGCTTTGTGCAGGGACATCCGCAGGCCGCAGTCGGCGGCGATCTTCGTGTACGTCGTCCAGATGGCAGCGGCCTCGGCCTCCCGCTGGCGCAGGGTGCCGCGGTCCGGGTAGATCCAGCACAGTCGGCCGGCCGACTGCCCGGGGGGTGCTTCGGTCATGGCGGGGTTCACCTTTCCGTCGTCTCAGGGGCCAGGAATGCGCGGACCGTGCCGCAGAACCGCTCCGGCTGCTCCAGGAAGCAGAGGTGTCCGGAGTCCTCCAGAAGCTCCAGCCGGGCCCGCGGGAACGCCTTGGCGAGCCAGGTGCCGACCTCGGGCGGGTAGACCTGGCTGCGGGCGCCGTGCACCAGCAGGGTCGGGACGTCGATCCCGCCCACCCGGGGGCGCCAGTCCTCGCGCAGGACGTCACCGAGCAGCCCGCGCAGAGCCGCGGACGAGGTCCGCCGGGCGCGCTCCACGAGCGGTTCCACCACGGCCGGGTCCGGTGCCGTACCGGCCGCGAAGGAGCCGCGCACCAGGTTCTCGGCGACCGCGCCCGGGTCGGCGGCGGCGCTCTCCAGCAGGGCGGCGGCGCCCTCGGCGTCGAGGGTGCCGAAGGCGGCGTACGTCCAGCCGTCCTCGGCGAGCAGCCACGGCGTCTGCTCGACGGAGACGAGCGCCCGCACCCGCCGGCTGCCGTACTGCTCCAGATACGTCCAGGTGACGGTTGCGCCCAGGGACCAGCCGAGCAGGGTCACGTCCTCCAGGCCGAGTGCGTCCAGGACCTCGGCGAGACCGGCGGCGGCCCCGGCGAGGGTCGGGGCGTCACCCGCGGGCGAGCCGCCGTGGCCCGGCAGGTCCACGCTCACCACCGTGTGGTCCCGGGCCAGGCCGGCCACGACGGGGGTGAAGAAGTCCTTGTCCGCGCCGAGCCCATGGACCAGCACCAGCGCGGGACCGCTGCCGGTGCGTTCGTGGTTCAGCATCCGCTTCACCCACCCGCCCGGTTGCCGGTCAGTGCGAAGCGTGTCCGCAGCCGCGGCTTGTCGATCTTGCCGACCGGGGTGCGGGGAATCGCGTCGACCACGTGTACGGCGGCGTCCAGGCCGTGCCCGCAGAGCACCGCCTCCACCTGCTTGAGCGCGTCCTCCGCCGGCCCGTGCGGGGCCGGCCGGACCACCACCACGACCCGGTCGGTGCACTGCCCCGGGTCGACCGGCAGCACCACGGCCTCGGTGCCCGGGCAGGCCTCGGCGATCTCGGCGTCCAGTACCGGCGCGAGGACGGGCCCGCCCCGCGCGGCCAGGACCTCGGAGACCCGGCCGACGATACGGAACCCGCCGCCCGGCACCGCCTGGGCGACGTCCCCGGTCCAGAACTCGCCGTCCCGGAAGGTGCGCGCGTTGGCCTCGTCCGCGAACAGATAGCCCTCGCTCGTACAGTCCGAGCGCAGCACCAGCTCACCGGTCTCCCGGACCTGCTCCGACAGCGGCGCGATCCGGGCACCCACCCCGCCCACCGGCACCATCGCCCCCGACGTCTGCACCTCGTCGGCCATGTTGCCCAGCGCGATGCCGAACTCCGTGGAGCCGTAGATCTGCCGGATGCGGACGCCCAGCACGTCCGCCGCGTCCCGCACGACGGCCGGGCTGAGGTAGGCGCCGCCGCACAGCGGCCTGCGCAGCGCCGACAGGTCCGCGTCCGTCCGGACCCGCGCGGCCTCGACCAGGCCCGCGTAGTGGCTCGGCAGGGCGCTCATCACGGTCGCCCGCTCCTCGTGCAGCCGCCGCAGGTGGTCCTCGGCCGCCGCACCGGGGTCGGCCAGCACCAGCCGCGCCCCGCTCAGCAGCGCGGCGAAGACGTGCAGGTCGGTGGCGTGGGCGACGTCCAGCGGGTGGCGGCAGTAGAAGACGTCGCCGGCCGTCACCCCGGTGTCCGCGATCCAGCGGCGCCGCTCGGTGACGAACTTGTCCTGCCGCCAGACCATCATCTTCGGGAACCCCGTCGACCCCGAGGTCCACAACTGCCGGAACAGACCCGCGTGCGGCTGCGCGGGCAGCGGGGCGGGCGGCGCGGCGGAGCCGTACACGGCCGGCAGCGGGACCGTGCGCACTGCTTCCGCCGCGGCGTGGTGCGGCCGGTCGGCCACCAGCAGCACGGGCCGGGCCAGTGCCAGGGCGCGGGCCGTCTCCTCGGAGGTGAAGTCACCCATCAGGGGCACATAGCGGGCGCCGAGCCGGGCCGCCGCGAGGATCAGACCGACGTAGCGGGCGCTGTTGGGCAGGGCGAAGGCGACGGTGTCGCCCTCGCGCACCCCGTGGGCGTGCAGCCCGGCGGCGAGCCGCTCGACGAGCGGCAGCAGTTCGCCGTAGCGGACGTCGCTCCCGTCCACGTCGGTGATCGCGACGGCGTCGGCACGCCGCGCGGCGGTGTCGGCCACCGCCTGGCACAGCACCGCGCCCGCACGGCCGGTAACGGTGTCCGTCATGCGGCGACCCAGGCGGCGTAGGTGCCGTAGCGCCAGTCCTTGGCCAGGCAGTCGACGTGGCTGAAGCCGACCTTGCGCAGCCACTCGAACTGCATCTCCAGGGTGGCGCAGATGTCGATCTTCATGCGCTCCTTGCCCGCCTCCCACTCGTCGGGCGGACACTGCTCGCGCTGGACGTGCGCCTCGTGCTGGTAGTCGTACATGGCGTCGACGGGGGCGTTCGGACCGCAGAACTGCTCGACGTTGACGAAGACCCCCTGCGGGGTGAGGACCTGGTGGATGCGCCGGAACAGGTCCTCCTTCTCCGCGTGGGTGAGGTGGTGGATCGCGAGACCGGAGACGACCGCGTCGAACGGCCCCTGCGGCAGCGGGTCCTTCATGTCGGCGACCTGGACGGTGACGCGCGGGTTGTCCGCGAACCGCTCCCTGGCCTTCTCGAGCATCACCGACGAGTGGTCGACGAGGACGAGTTCGGCGTCGGGGAGCCGCTCCAGCAGGGCGCCGCCGAGCAGCCCGGTGCCGGCGCCGAGGTCAAGGATGCGGGCCCGCTCGGGCACCGTCTCCACGACCGCGTGGACACCGCTGGCGTAGATCAGGTCGAAGGAGGGGATGAGCTTGCGCCGCATCGAGTCGAAGGTGCTGGAGTTCCAGATCTCGGGCTTCTTGGCCGTGGTCATGGCGTGATCTCTCCGTTTCTCTCAGCTGAACAGGCGGGGGAGGTTGGCCAGGTGGTGGGCGGCCACCTCGCGGCCGAGTGCGGCACCGGTGTCGTCGGTGTTGCGGTAGTGCACTCCGGCCCGGACCCGGGCGTCGACGGTGTCCTCGGCGAGCTGGCTCCAGCGGGTGTAGGTGCGGCTCACCAGGCCCGGGAAATACGGGTTGACGAGGGTGAACGGCTCCGCCGAGCGGGCGCCCGCAACGGCGTTGAGCACGGCTTCCGCGGCGCCCGCGAAGCAGGCGTGACCACTGGGATATTCCGGATGCGGCGGGGTCGGGATCAGCGGCGTCCACTGGTCCTGGCCCCGGGAGCGCAGGGCGGTGACCGGACGCCAGAAGGCGTAGAAGTACTTGGCCTCCTGACAGGCGATCTGCGTGTCGACGGAGGCGGTGTGGAACACGGCCAGCAGACCGACCCGCGTGCGCAGCGGGCGGGTCACGTCGGCGGCCGCGTGCCGTACCGCCTGGGTGAAGGCGCTGAGCGCGGACTGCGCCCAGATCTGCGCCGTGGTCGTCTGCTCCGCGGTCCGCGCGGTGCTGTCGGCGGCTCCCATCGCGCGCACCTCCTCGAGGTCCCGCAGGAACAGCCCGGAATCGAGCACGGGCGGCGGTCCGGGCCGCAGCTGTGCCCCGTCGCGCAGCAGGAAGGGCCGCGCCCCGCCCTGGCCGGCCTGGATGGCGGCGGCGTATCCGGGTGGGGTGGGCTGCCATACGCCGGGGGCGGCCGGCGGCGGGGTCCAGGGCACGTTGATCGACGCCTCGTCGAGGCCGTCGCCCGTGCGGTCCCGCAGCAGCCGGGCCGCTTGTGCGCGCCCGGCGTCCGCGCCCTGCTGCCGGGAGGCGCCCGCGGGCAGCGTGCCGAGGGTCCGGGTGAGTTCGGCGTCCAGTGCCGCCGCCTGGCTCGGGAGCAGCGCCGCCAGCGCGTCGTGCACGGCGGTGGCGGTCGCCGCCCGTTGGGCGACGTCGGAGGTCAGCGGCCGGACGGCCCGGGCGGCAGCCAGCCAGGCGACGGCCCAGGTGCGGGAGTCGATGACCGGGGTCAGCGGGGTGCCGGCCGCGGCGATCGCCCGGCTCGTGGCGTCGTACCAGCTGAGAACCACGTCCTCGCCGCCGTCGCCGGTGCCGTCGAGTGCCGCGGCCACGGCCGGGCGTTGCAGGGCCCACGAGGCCGTGGCACCGAGCGTGAGGGTGAGTGCGGTGCGTCGGGACATGCTGAAGTGCGTGCTGCGCATTCGATTCCTTTTCGACGGGTCGTGCGAACGCGGATCACGGAACGTGTGGACGGACGGCCCCGGCGTCGGGGCGCGTGGCGGGCTCCGGCACCATGAGCGGACCGGACCGGGCGGCGGCGCGGGACCGCCGCCGCGGCTGCGCCGGGGTTCAGCACCAGAGCGCGGAGTTGAAGTACGGGTCCTGGTCCGGACGCCGGCTGGCGATCCGGTGGGCGACGAGTTCCGCGAGGCCCTGCGTACCCTCGGGGGACATGACCGAGTAGTGGTCCCCGTCCATCAGGCACGGCTTCACATCGTCGTCCAGGCACTCCTCCAGCGGGACGAGCCCGGGGAACGTCCGGCCGTCGCTGCCCCGCGCCCGCACCAGCAGCAGCTTGCCGGGAGTCCCGGCCGGCCGGTGGGCCTCCAGCAGTGCCGAGTTGCTCGCGTACACCTCGAACAACCGGAGCAGGTCCTCCTCGGCCAGCGGCCCGCCCAGCAGACCGGCGGCCACCACGGACTCCTGCACGGAGAGCAGACACCTCGCCCGGTCGACCCCCTCCGACAGGGCCTCCGGGACGTGCGCCCGCACGTCCGCGCCCTGGGCGAGGTCGGAGAAGAAGCCGGTGACCCGTTCCCGGAAGGTCGCCGGTGGTACGCCGGGACCGCCGGTGAAGGAGTCGATCGCCGTCACCGACGCCACGGACCGGCCCCGCGCCCCCAGCTGATCGGCCAGGCCGACGGCGATGGTGCCGCCCATCGACCAGCCGACCAGGTGCAGTTCACCGTACGGAAGGGCCTCTTGCAGCGCGCTCGCGTAGCCCGCCACCAGTTCCGCCATGTCGCCCGCCGGACGTTCGCCCGGCAGCAGGCCCGGGGCGCGCAGCCCGTGCACGGCGGTGCCGGCCGTCATCGGATGGGCGCCCAGCGCCCGTACCAGCCGCTCGTAGCACAGTACGTCGCCACCGACCGGGTGCACGAGCACGAGGTGGCGCGGGGCACCGGTCTCCTCCTCGGCGTCCTTGATGCGCACCAGCGACGAGACCGACTGCCGCACCTGCCCCTCGCCCCGCCCGAGTTGGGCGGCCTGCTCGGCGACGGTGCGCCCGCGCATCAGGGCGGCCAGCGGCAGAGCGCGGTCGAACGTCTCCCTGATCCGGTGGAACAGGCGCACCGCCAGCAGGGAGTTGCCGCCCAGGGCGAAGAAGTCGTCCGTGACCCCGTGCACTTCGGTGCCCAGCATCTCCTGCCACAGGGCCAGCAGCCGGCTCTCCTCGGCGGTGCGCGGTGCGACGACCGCCCCCGGCCGGCCGCTGGACGTCCCGGTCGTCCCGGCCGCGGAGGTGAGCCGTCCCGGCAGCGCCTTGCGGTCCACCTTGCCGTTGGAGCTGAGCGGGATCTCGTCCAGGGTGTCGATCGTGGCCGGGACCATGTACGACGGCAGCTGCGCGGTCAGGCGGGCGCGCAGGGCGGCGGTGTCGGGCCGGGTACCGGGCACCGGAGTGACGAACGCCGCCAGGTAGGAGTTGCCCGGGGCGCCCGCGACCACGGCCACCGCCGTCTCCACGTCGGGCTGTGCCGCCAGCCGGGTCTCGATCTCGCCCAGTTCGATGCGATGTCCGCCGATCTTGACCTGGTCGTCCTCGCGGCCCAGGAACTCCAGGGTGCCGCCCGGCCGGTAACGGGCCCGGTCACCGGTGCGGTAGAGGCGTTCCCCGGTCACGGGGTGGGCCAGGAAGGAGGCCTTCGTCAGCTCGGGCGCGTTGCGGTAGCCGTCGGCGAGCCCCGCGCCGCCGATGTAGAGGTCGCCGGGCACCCAGACGGGGGCGTCGGCCAGCTCACGGTCGAGGACGTGCATGCTCTGGTTGTCGAGCGGATAGCCGTACGGCACGCTCGACCAGCCCTCCGGCTGCCGCTCGGTCCAGAAGTGGTTGGACCAGATGGACGCCTCGGTGGCGCCCCCCATGGCGAGCACCCGGGCGGACGGGCACACCCGTGCGATGCGGTCCAGCAGCGGCAGCGGGATCCAGTCGCCGCTGAGCATGACGAGCCGCAGCGAGCCGAGCACGTCGGCGGCCCGGTCGCCGAAGTACTCGAGGGTGAGCTGCAGCAGCGCGGGCACCGAGTTCCACACGGTGACCCGGTGGCGCCGGCACAGCTCCCCCCAGCTCTCCGGGTCGGGGACCTCGCTCTCGGGCGGGACGACGACGGTGCCGCCGGTCCCGAGGATCCCGAAGATGTCGAACACGGACAGGTCGAAGGCGAGCGAGGAGATCGCGAGCACCCGGTCCGCGCCGTTCAGCCCCAGCCGTCCGGCCAGGTCGCGCAGCGTGTTCGTCGCGGCCCCGTGCGAGATCACCGCGCCCTTGGGGGTGCCGGTCGAGCCGGAGGTGTAGATGACGTAGGCGGTGCGCGCCCGGTCGCCGCCGAGCCCGTCGGGCGCCGGGGCCGGGCCGGCCGGGGTGGCGGGGTCGGGGACGCCGACCACCGGAAGGCCGGCGAGTCCCTCCTGCGGTGCGTCCGGGAGAGTGACCACCGCCGCGGCACCGCTCTGCCGGAGCACCTCGGCAACCCGTGAGGGGGGCCAGCTCGGGGCCATGGGCAGATAGGCTCCGCCGGCCCGGAGGATGCCGAGTACGGCCACGCTCTGCTGCCAGGACCGGGGCGTCCGGACGGCGACGAGGTCGGGCCGGTCCGGGTCGCGGCCGATGCCCGCGGCGCGCAGCCGTTCCGCCAGGACGCCCGAGAGCCGGTCGAGTACGGCGCCGCTCAGGGCGCGTTCGGCGTCGACCACGGCGACCGCGTCCGGGCGGCGGCGCAGCTGGTCGAGGGCGGCCTCGTGCAGTTCACCGTCGAGGCCCTCGGTCGCGGTGTCGTTGGCGCGCCGGCGCTCGGCGAGCTGTTCCTCGGGCAGCGGTGCGGGTTCGCTGCGGTTCCAGGCGCGGCCGTCGCCGGCCAGCTCCGTCAGCCGGCGCAGATGGTAGGCGGCGAGATCGTCGATGAGGCCCGGCGGGAAGCTCGCCGGGTCGTGGTCGAAGTTGCACACCAGGTCGCCCGACTGCTCGTAGACCTGGTGGTCGAGCAGGATCTCCGGGGTGCTGATGGCGCTGTGGACGAGTGTGGCGCCCGGCAGGTCGAGGCGGAAGCCGTCGGTGATGCCCTCGACCAGGTCGAGTCCGCTGCTGAAGACCACGGGGACCGGGTTGCCGCTCTCGCCGCGCCGCCGGTTCAGCCTGCGCCCGACCTCGACACCGGAGACCTCACCGGCCTCCAGCGAGGTGTAGAGGTACTCGTTGTAGGCGTGGCAGCGTTCGCCGAAGGACCCCTCCTGCGGGTCGTACGGGACGATCACCGTGGAACCGCCGCACCCCCACATGCGCTGGGCGCCGGGCCGGCCGGCCGGCCGGTGCGAGGCGAGCACCGTGAGGCTGCCGGAGCGGCCGCCCGACCAGCGGAGCAGGCACTCCACATACAGACCGAACAGGGCCGCGCCGGGGGACAGGCCCGCTTCGGCGGCGTGCCGGCGGAAGCTGTGCCAGGTGTCGGGGGCGAGGCGGTGCCCGGTCCGGTGCAGGGCCTTCGGGGCGGCGGCGCCCCGGCCGTCGCCGGCCGCGGCCCGGACCTCGTCGACCGCCGGAAGGCGGGGCAGGTCCGGTGCGGGCGGAAGGGAGGCGAGCCGCTCGTCCCACTGACCCGAGGCCGCTGTGTAGGCGGCGGAGGACATGCGGTCCTCCTGTCCTCGGAGGTATTCCTCGAAGGTCAGGGTTTCCGGTTGCGGCCGGTACGCGGGATCCGTGTAGCAGCGGACGAGTTCCGCGAAGAACAACTGGATGGTGACACCGTCGAATGCGGTCAGCCGGAGGGCGATCTGGAGATGGGAAGATTCGTCCGGCAAGCACACCAGGCGTATGAGAAAGGGCAAGCCGGTCTCGTGCCCGGGGACATCCGAGGGAATGGCATCGCGGAGTCTTGAGAGCTCTTCTCGCGCGGCGTCCGGGGCCGACTGCGAAAGGTCGCACAGGACGAGTGGGGAGGGGTTCTCGTCGGTGTCCGGCGGTGAAGTGAAGGATTGTGTCCCGTCGGCGGCGATCCGCAGCCGCAGTGCCGGGTGCGCCTGCCGCATCCGGGTCAGCGCGTCGCGCAGGCGTGCGGTGTCCGGGGCGGCGTCGGCCGGGAAGCGGTACTCGTGGATGTAGAGGGCCGGTGCGGCCAGCGGGCCCCCGCCCTGCTCACCGACGAAGTACGCCTGCTGGAGATCGGTGAGCGGATGACCGCCGTCCGGGCTGTCCGGCTGTTCGCTCAGTAGCGAGCTGAGTTCGGCGATGCAGGAGCGGATCACTGCCCTGGCACGTTCGTCGATACATCGCTCCAAGGCCCGGGAAGTGGGCTGGATGTTTCTGAGAAGATCACTTTCTTCGTTGTGCGCCATGGACACATGACCCCCTGTTGGGATGTCCGAAAGCGGCTGTCGCCGAAGTGGTGAGAAGGTGACCTTAGTCGCTTGTACAGGGGGACGCGGTGCGGCCCGAGCGAAAGTCAAGCGGGGCTGAAGACGGATTCGAATCCGTGGCCTGCTCCCGCCTCAACGGGCGGCGGCACCACCGCGTTGATCGGTGGTGCCGCCCTGTTCTTGCCCGAGGCGCCGCGTTGATCGCGCCATCGCCCGCCGGAGCGTGGAGCGCGTCAGGCCTTGACGCGCACCTCGGCGCGGAACTTGGCCGCGAGTTCCGCGTCGGTCGCCGGATCGCTGCTCTTGCCCGCCGCGAGGCTGATGATGTCCATCGGCATGACGAGGCCGAGGGTGCTGTGGTCGCCCCAGATGCAGATCGTCATGGTCACGTCCTTCGGCCCACCGCTGCTCGCGCCGGTGGGGGCCTGGGCCTGCTGGCACTTGAGGACCGCGCCGTCGAGCCCGGCCGGCTCGTACGCCTTCGGCTCGCCCTTCAGGGTGACGTCCTTGCTGTCACTGTCCTTCTGGGCCTCGGTCTTCATGTACGCGAACATCGCGTCGACCGTCTTCTCGGGGTCGTCGATCGTGCCGTAGACGCCGCCGAACTGGATCATCTTCTGGCTGAGCGGGTTGTCCTTGTCACCGGACGTGTACTGGGCACTGACGTCGTGGGGACCGTGCACGCCCCACTTCTCGGCGTCCTTGAGGTCGTCCTTCGTCATCGTGCCGCTGTCGGTGTCGCCCCGCTTGTACTCGGTCAGCACCGTCGCGGGCGTCGTCAGCTTGTGCGGGCCGTCGTCCGGGACGCCCCCGGCGCTGCTGCCGCCCCCGCCGCCGACCACGAAGTACACGCCCACCGCCACGGCGGCCACCACGGCCACCGCGCCGATGATCAGGCCCGTCTTCTTCTTCCCCCCGCTCGGCTCCGGCGCCTGCGGCATGCCGTAGGGCTGCTGGCCGTAAGGGCTGGGCTGCTGCGGCACGCCCTGCTGCGGGTAGCCGTACCCGGGCTGCGCGGGAGGGGCCTGCTGGGGGTAGCCGTAACCGGGCTGCGGGGCCTGCGGCTGCTGGCCATAGGGACCCGGCTGGCCGTACGGACCGGGCTGCCCCTGCTGGCCGTACGGACCCGGCTGCTGGGGCGGGCCGCCGTACGGGCCCGGCTGGTTGCTGCTCATTCCTGCGTTCCCCTCCAGGAGCTTATGTGTTCCTGACATCCTGGCCCAGACCCGGGAAACGCACGGCACCGGGGGGCGCACCGTTACAGAACAAACGCGTTTCGGGACCACCCCGTAACACCTCTAAACTGACCCCCGTGACCGAGAACGCTCAGCAGCAGCCACCCGCGCCCGACTCCGAACTGCCGACCCAGTACGCGCCGGCCGATGTAGAGGGGCCGCTGTACGAGCGCTGGGTAGAGCGCGGTTACTTCGAGGCGGACGCGAAGAGCGACAAGCCGCCGTACACGATCGTCATCCCGCCGCCGAACGTCACCGGCAGCCTGCACCTCGGGCACGCCTTCGAGCACACCCTCATCGACGCGCTGACCCGCCGCAAGCGCATGCAGGGTTACGAGACGCTGTGGCAGCCCGGCATGGACCACGCCGGTATCGCCACGCAGAACGTCGTCGAGCGCGAGCTGGCCAAGGAGGGCAAGTCCCGCCACGACCTCGGCCGGGAGGCGTTCGTCGAGCGCGTCTGGCGGTGGAAGGGCGAGTCCGGCGGCCAGATCAGCGGGCAGATGCGGCGGCTGGGCGACGGTGTCGCGTGGTCCCGTGAGCGCTTCACCATGGACGAGGGGCTCTCCCAGGCCGTCCAGACCATCTTCAAGCGGCTCTACGACGACGAGCTGATCTACCGCGCCGAGCGCATCATCAACTGGTGCCCGCGCTGCCTGACCGCCATCTCGGACATCGAGGTGGAGTACCAGGACGACGACGGCGAGCTGGTCTCGATGAAGTACGGCGACGGGGACGACACGATCGTCGTCGCCACCACCCGTGCCGAGACGATGCTCGGTGACACGGCCGTCGCCGTCCACCCCGACGACGAGCGCTACCGGCACCTCATCGGCAAGCTCGTCAAGCTTCCGCTGACCGACCGCTCCATCCCGGTCGTCGCCGACACGCACGTCGACCCGGAGTTCGGCACCGGCGCCGTCAAGGTCACCCCGGCCCACGACCCGAACGACTTCGAGATCGGCCAGCGGCACGACCTGCCGTCCATCACGATCATGGACGAGCACGCCGTCATCACGGCCCACGGCCCCTTCCAGGGCCTGGACCGGCTGGAGGCCCGCTCGGCGATCGTCGCCGCGCTGCGCGCCGAGGGCCGGATCGTCGCCGAGAAGCGGCCGTACGTCCACTCCGTCGGCCACTGCTCGCGCTGCAAGACCACCATCGAGCCGCGCCTGTCCATGCAGTGGTGGGTCAAGGTCGGCCCGCTGGCGAAGGCCGCCGGCGACGCCGTCCGCGAGGGCAAGGTCAAGATCCATCCGCAGGAGATGGAGAAGCGGTACTTCGACTGGGTCGACAACCTCCACGACTGGTGCATCTCGCGGCAGTTGTGGTGGGGCCACCGCATCCCGGTCTGGTACGGCCCGAACGGCGAGGTCGTCTGCGTCGGCCCCGACGAGGAGCCGCCGGCCGGCGAGGGCTGGCACCAGGACACCGACGTCCTCGACACCTGGTTCTCCTCCGGCCTGTGGCCGTTCTCCACCCTCGGCTGGCCCGAACAGACCGAGTCGCTCGCGAAGTTCTACCCGAACTCCGTCCTGGTCACCGGCTACGACATCCTCTTCTTCTGGGTCGCCCGGATGATGATGTTCGGCCTGTACGCGATGGACGGCACCCCCCCGTTCCACACCATCGCCCTGCACGGCATGGTCCGCGACCAGTTCGGCAAGAAGATGTCGAAGTCCTTCGGCAACGCGGTCAACCCGCTGGACTGGATGGACAAGTACGGCTCCGACGCCCTGCGCTTCACGCTGGCCCGTGGCGCCAACCCGGGCGTCGACGTCCCGATCGGCGAGGACTGGGTCCAGGGCTCCCGCAACTTCGCCAACAAGATCTGGAACGCGACCCGCTTCGCGCTGATGAACGGCGCGACGGTCGAGGGCCCGCTGCCGGAGCCGTCGGCGATGTCGGCGACGGACCGCTGGATCCTCTCCCGCCTCAACTCCGTCATCGCCGAAGTCGACGCGTTCTACGACGACTTCCAGTTCGCCAAGCTCTCCGACGCCCTCTTCCACTTCGCGTGGGACGAGGTCTTCGACTGGTACGTCGAGCTGTCCAAGACGACGTTCCAGGCGGGCGGCGAGCCGGCCGAGGTCTCCAAGCGGGTCCTGGGCGAGGTCCTGGACGTCACCCTCAAGCTGCTGCACCCGGTCGTCCCGTTCGTGACCGAGACCCTCTGGACCACCCTCACCGGCGGCGAGTCGCTCGTCGTCGCCGAGTGGCCCGCGGACAGCGGCTTCCGTGACGCGGCCGCCGAGCAGGAGATCGGGACCCTCCAGTCCGTCATCACCGAGGTGCGCCGCTTCCGCGCCGACCAGGGCCTGCAGCCGGGCCAGCGCGTCCCGGCCCGCCTGGCCCTGGACGGTACGGCGCTGGCCCCGCACGAGGCGGCCATCCGCCAGCTGCTGCGCCTGCAGCCGGAGGGCGAGTCCTTCACGGCCACGGCCACCCTGCCGGTCGCCGGCGCCGAGGTCGCCCTCGACCTGTCAGGCACGATCGACGTGGCGGCCGAGCGCAAGCGCCTCGCGAAGGACCTGGCCGCCGCAGAGAAGGAGAGGGCCCAGGCCACCGCCAAGCTCGGCAACGAGGCGTTCCTGGGGAAGGCCCCGGAGAACGTGGTGGACAAGATCCGCACGCGTCTGTCCAAGGCCGAGGAGGACATCGCGCGCATCCAGGCCCAGCTGGAGAAGCTGCCGCCGGCGTAGCCACGTCCACGGCGACGAAGGCCCCCGGAGCCGATGGGCGGTTTCTAGGGATCGTCGCAACACGTGGTCGGTTGTGTCAGACGGCGAGCAGTTTATGCAGGCGCTCGGCTGGGGTTTCCCAGCCGAGCGTT